>JBGPNR010000094.1:0-7318 GCA_041487635.1 Candidatus Udaeobacter sp.
AGAAAAACAAAGTAAATCGCGCTCGCAAGATCGGTGAAACTGCCGGGGGGACTAGTTAAGCGCAGTGGGCCGCTGCGTAACGCCGCGAAAATCTTTTCGACCGTAAGCGCCGGCGGCAGCGGGATACTAGTGTAATGCCGTCCAAAGGCGTGCAGCCGATGCGCGTCAGAAGTGGCGATCAACGGTTTGCGAAACCGGGATGCCACTCGTTTTGCGCGGCGATTCGGATTGAAGAGGCCAACGTGAAAATGACAGAATTCGATGGCGTCGAAACAATCGATTTCGGCAAATAGTCGTGATCCAATTGAGCCTCCAAAAACGTAAAACGGATGCGCGGCAATTGTAAAGATAGAGTTCCCGCGTCGCGTCCGCAGCAGTCGCAGATCATCGAAATCCTTTAAGTCCGCAATTTCGTCGGCAGTCACATTCAGCACGATCACATCCGCGCCCTGCAGCCGCACTTCAGCGGCAGGAATAAGCAGAATGCCCATTACTGCTGCATCCGCATACACTTCCTTCCGGTCAAACACGGCATCGTGCAGCGTGATCGCCAGAACCCGAAATCCAAGCAAGCGCGCGCGTTCCAGCAATTGATGGGCGGAATAATCCACAGCGTCTTTGGGATCGTCCAGAGTGTGAATGTGCAGATCGAGTTTGATCCAATCTTCTTTCTTACTCGTGCTCATGCTCGTGCTCGGTTCATGAACTTTAACCACGGTTCAGTTGATTTCATGCTCGCAACCGCCACTTGCAACCCCGTGCCGTCTGCGGAAAGTTTTGACGCTCGCGCACAAAGCTCGGGTGGTGGAATGGCAGACACGTACGTTTGAGGGGCGTATGCCGAAAGGCATGCGGGTTCAAGTCCCGCCCCGAGCACCAATGAAAAATTCGATTTTCCGGGGCTGAAGTTAACAGTTTGTTAACACCTCAGCCGAAGGCGCGAACAGAGCTCCGAAAAGCGGCGCGAGGACGCGCACGCACTCCCAAAGCTCCGCGAAACAGAAAGCACTCGGCCTTAATTTCGCACGAAGTGCTTTTGGAGTGCGATGCGTCTTCGCATCGCTTTTCCAACGCGTCCTAGACAACGCCTGTTACCTTTGTCAGCAATTAGACCTTTTCGTGCTGTTTCTCTTCCGATAGTCTTCGCTGCGATATGGACGCCCTTTATCTTATCGGCATCGCGGTGCTGGCGCTGTTCGCTTTCGTGCTCGCGGTTGTTCTTTTCAACTTTTTCGGTCTCTGGCTTCGGGCGCGGATCGCAAATGCGCCGGTGACTCTAGGCAAAATGGTCGGGATGCGGCTGCGCAAAGTGCCAGTCGGTCTGATTGTGGATAACCGCATCACCGCGGTGAAAGCCGGTCTGGACGTTAGGAGCGATCCATTGGAAGCGCATTATCTGGCGGGCGGTGACGTGAGCCATGTAGTTCTCGCTTTAATTGCCGCTGATAAGGCAGGCATCTCGCTCGATTTCAATCGGGCGTGTGCCATCGACCTCGCAACGAAAGGCACCGGCAAAACTGTTTTGGAAGCGGTGAGGACGAGCATCAATCCCAAGGTGATCGATGCACCTAACCCTACCATGGGTCGTACGACCATCGACGGTGTCGCACAGGACGGAATCGGTGTGAAAGTGAAAGCGCGGGTCACAGTGCGTTCGCATCTGGATCGATTCGTCGGCGGCGCGACGGAAGAAACGATTATCGCACGCGTCGGCGAAGGAATTGTCAGCGCAATTGGCTCTGCGCATTCGTACAAAGAAGTGCTGGAGAATCCCGATCGCATTTCCAAGACAGTTCTGGCCAAAGGCTTGGACAGCAATACAGCGTTTGAAATTCTTTCAATCGACATCGCTGACGTGGATGTCGGCGACAACATCGGCGCTAAATTGCAGACTGAACAAGCCGAGGCAGACAAACGCGTCGCGCAAGCGAAGGCCGAGGTGCGCCGCGCGGCCGCGGTAGCCGTCGAGCAGGAAATGCGCGCCAAGACGCAGGAAATGCGCGCCAAAGTAGTCGAGGCTGAAGCGCTCGTCCCGCAGGCGATGGCAGATGCATTTCGCTCGGGAAACCTCGGGATTATGGATTACGTCCGAATGAAAAATGTCCAGGCTGATACCTCCATGCGCGAATCAATCGCTGGCGGAGACAAGCCCCGGACAGACGGAACGTGATTCGTTAAGCGTTAAAACGGTAAATTGTTGTTAAAGGAATTGTCATTCTGATCCCGCAGCGGCGGGAGAAAAATCTCTGTCCCGCCAAACCGTAAGACTACAATCTGAGACGTTTCGCTTCGCTTAACATGACAACGATGCGCTTGCACGGTTCAACGCTTCAACGATGTAACGACTTAACGACGATGTAACCAATGCTCGCAGTCCACCTCGAAAATCTACTTTTCCTTTTGCTTCTCGTCGTAGCCGGTTTGTTTCAGCTGCTGGGGAGAGCGGCCCGGAAGGGAAGCACAGACGAGACGAAACGAACGTCAGAACCTCCGCCTCGAATGCCGAAGCCAATTCCGCGCGCACCGAAAGAGTCGGACGAAGAACGCGTCCGCAAATTTCTGGAAGCGCTCGGCCAGTCGTCCGCATCCCGGCCGCCACCGCCGGTTGCCCAGCGTCCAACTTATCGCAAGCCACTCGTGCTTCCGCACGTGCCACCGCTCGGCTCGCCCCTGCCCCCACTGGTAACGCGACCGCCGGACATGCCGCAAGAAATTCAAATTCCTCCTTCCGTTGCATCACCTCCCGCGCAACCAAAACAGACGCGTCCGCCTTTGGACGAGGTCATGTTTGCAGTGCATGAAACAGGAGCACCGCCGGAACCGATTCCTGGTCTGATTGGAGCGACTGTACCCGAAGATAGAACACAACCGCAGATTGCGGCATCGGCCCGTAATATCGATGTTGCGACGTTGCTCAGATCACCAATGGGCCTCCGCGGTGCGGTGATTGTTCGCGAAATTCTCGGACCGCCGCGCGGTTTGCGAGCGCCCGATTTGATGACGGTCGAGTAATGGAGTACTGAGCAGCTGCACTCTGGTTAGATTGTCGCATTACTCCTTTACTCCAGCACTCCATTGCGACACCACGCCGGCGTGGCGGAATTGGCAGGCGCACTGCATCAAAATCCATGATTGCGTCTGGTAAAGCTGCCGTCGTTGCTATCCTGTTGCCATTTTCAACAAGTCTTTCCAGCGCCTGGGATCACGGTAGAACTGCCGATGACTGGCCGACGCTGAAATGGATTCGACTCGTGCGTCTTCAACAATATCTGGAAGGTTTTATGGAACGGAGGCGACCAAAACAGCTTCTGAATCCGAACCGAAGTCTTTGATCCTTTGTCGGTTTCTCCCCCGGAAGGAACTGAAAAACCGTGGACATATACTTCTACATGCAGGGGCGACGACGCGGGCCTTGCGATAAGGCGCAACTACAAGAAATGTGGAACCGCGGCCAACTTCCCAAGGACGCGTTGTATTGGCACGACGGTATGTCCAGGTGGGCGGTGATCTCCGATCTGTTCGCCGAATCGATGACGTTTCCCCCCGCATCGTAAATGCGGATTAAATCGGCGGCGCCTGCCGTCCGGCTACGTTAAGTCAGGGTCAGCCCGCCGCCAGCGCTGCATCTACATCTGGGAAAATCTGAAATATTTGATCGAGCCGCGAAGTTTCGAAAATCGAGCGTATCGTTTCGTGCAGACCAGTCAGGAAAAACCTGCCACCATAGGCTTCAACTCTTTGCATGGCTAGAATAAGGGCTGCCAAGCCCGAGCTATCGATGTAAGTCGCGCCGGAAAGATCTATCACTATACGTTCCGGTTTTTTCTTCGTCATTGCATTAAGTGACTCTGTGAGAGCAGGCGAAACGTGCAGATCGATTTCGCCTTTCAGCGGCAAGACACTCGGACGGTGTTGACGCGGCACCAGAGTCGTTGGGAAAGCGTTTGCTTTCATTCAACCTTTCAATCGTCAACGCATCAGCAACCGGGCGTATCGATCATGTTTTTCACATCGGGAAGATTAGCCGGTAATGAAACTGGAAACCTTATGAAAGAGAGTTTGCGCATTTACGAAGTCTGCCGGCGCAAAGATCTTCCCGCGCGCTTCTGCATTTTTCCTCGTAACCTCGCGCCGGATTTCCCGCAGTACATCAGTGGAAAGGAATTTGAAGAAATGAAAACCTTTATTGTTTATGATTTGGATTCAAAAATGCCCGTTGCTGTTGGCGAACAAGTAAGCGCGGAGACTGCGCGATATTGTGCAAGCGTGGCAACTGGAATTTTCGAGGCAAATCTTTTGGCAGAAGAAATTGATCTCGAAAAACAAATTACCTACTGAACCACAATGTGGGAGACTTTTGTGAACGTATTCCTGGCAACGAAAATAAAGTGTGCAGTAGTGTCTGCACTCATTTCGATTGCGTTTGTATCGCAAGCATTCGCAGTTTTACGACCGCTTTTTCCGGCCAAACCCGCGCCGCCATTTAATGGTGAAGTCATTATCATAGAAGACGATTCGGTGATGGGAGTGTGCAAGGAAACGTCTGGTATATGACCCGGGTCAGGCACTGTAGCCAGTAGGCAGACGCAGCGCTATGGCTCCGTGACGGGGCTGTCTCTCCTTTGGCAACGCTTTCCCTAAACTCAGCTTTTCCTCGGCGCGCACATCGAAACGCTTTCCGTCCCTGTGATGGGCCTCACCAGTCCAGTTGCGCGTCCGTTGGAGTCAATCGCTAAAGGCGCAGCGCCAACTCCAACCAACCTGCTGAGATCCCCGTTGGCGATGCGCTAATTGTTCGCGAAATTCTCGGACCGACGTGCGGCTTGCGAGCGCTCGAACTTATCGGAAGTTAGCCTCGGCGCAGGCTCGGAAGCCCGCGCGCCTCACAGGCAAGATGCCTGTGTTACAAAGCCGGCGTGGCGGAATTGGCAGACGCGCTGGACTCAAAATCCAGTGGCCGCAAGGTCGTGTGGGTTCGAGCCCCTCCGCCGGCAAGGGTTTTCATTGAGCGTTAGACGTTGGATGTTGGGCGTTGGATGTTTGAAAACGTGAGCTCGTTTGTGGGCTCCCAAAAAAATTGAGAGATGCCTCGACTTCGCTCGGCATGACATTTCCCGCAAGGCCGTGTGGGTTCGAGCCCCTCCGCCGGCAAGTAGTCTAGATTTCTCTCTCACGAGAGACAATTAATCAGATATCGCACGAGCGAACTTCGCGCGCCGTTTATGCTTGTATAGAGGACAGAGAACCACAATGTTCATTCGTGAACGGGAAGAACGGCCACGAGGGTGCAGGCGAACAGCGTGAGTTTGTGACTACCCGCTGGAGTCTAATTCTTTCGGCCGCCACTTTCGGGAGTGAAGAGCAAAAAGCTCGCGATGCGCTCGCCGAGCTTTGCCGAACTTATTGGCGGCCCATTTTCTCGTTTGTGCGGGCGCGCGGCTATTCGGTTGAGGACGCGCAGGATCTCACTCAGGATTTTTTTGTGGCAATTCTGAGAAACAAGTGGCTACAACACGCCGATCGAAATCGCGGCCGGTTCCGTTCGCTCTTGCTGAAGTCGCTGGAAAATTTTCTCATTAACGCCGCGGAGAAAACTCATGCTCACAAACGCGGCGGCGACGTGGAATTTATTTCCTGGGATGATTGGATGGCAGAAGCGCCATCGCAATTATCTCTACCGGCGCAAGTGCACAAGTCATTGCCGCCGGAGCAACTCTTCGACCTCGCTTGGGCGACGACCGTAGTCGAACACGCGCTTCAACGGCTGCGGGAAGAATGCGAGAGCAAAGGCAAGCTCTGGCTTTTCCAAGCACTAAGCTCCCATCTTACAGACGAACGCGATGAAGTGTCTTACGCGAAATTATCCGCGGAACTGGGAATGGCAGAAACGGCCGTGAAAAAACAGCTGCACAACATGCGTCAGCGTTACCGCAGTCTGCTGCGCGAGGAAGTCTCGCAAACCGTCGAAGACCCTGCCGACGTGGACGACGAGATCCGTTACCTGTGTGCGTCACTCGCAACAGGAACCGAGTAATTGCAATGACAGATTCAGATTTACGCTCCGATCCGCTTCCGGGCGCTACCAAAGAGCAAGCAAAATGCGAGAAGTGTGGAGCAACCATGCGACTCGACACCGGAATTTGCGTGAGTTGCCTCCTGCGGGAGGGATTGGAAGGCGGTGACGAGGTATCTCAGGTGTCTTATCAAAGCGTCCTCGCCGAAGTGGACGCGCCGCACAAGTCCTGGTTCCTGGGAAATTACGAAATTCTCGAGCAGATCGGTTGCGGCGGCATGGGCGTGATCTATCGGGCCAGGCAACGACATTCTCGGCGCATCGTCGCGGTAAAGCGCGTCCTTAGTTATCGCGCTGATTCACACGAAGCGCTGCAGCGTTTCCGACGAGAAGCACAGGCGGTGGCCAGTCTGGATCACCCGAACATTCTTCCGATTTATGAAGTAAGCGAGAGCGAGGACGGCCTGCCGTTTTTCAGCATGAAACTCGCGGAGAAGGGAAGCTTGCACGAGAACGCGGCTTCGCTTCGCGACGAGCCACACAAATGTTTGCAACTGATGGCAAAGGTCGCGCGTGCTGTCGAATATGCTCACAGCCGCGGAGTTCTCCATCGCGACCTGAAACCGGGAAACATTCTGGTCAACGATCGAGACGAGCCACTGGTCAGCGATTTCGGTTTGGCCAAGCTGCTGGACGAGAACAACGATCTTACAAGGTCGCTGACTACGTTCGGAACCGCAGGTTTTATTGCCCCCGAACAGGCCGACGGCGCAGCCGCCGACTTTACCCCGGCGGCGGATGTTTACAGTCTCGGCGCAGTTCTGTTCAACGTGCTTGCCGGACGTCCACCATTCCTGGGTTCCAATCCGGTTTCCGTGATTCGCCAAGCGTCTGAAACGCAGGCGCCCAAACTACGCTCGCTGGCACCATCGCTCGATCGGGATTTGGAGACGATTTGTGCACGCTGTCTCGAACGTGATCCAAAAGCGCGCTACCACTCCGCCGGAGACCTCGCAGCCGATCTGGAACGCTGGCTCGACGGCCGTCCAATCGTCGCCCGGCCGGTTTCACCCCCAGCGCGGATCTGGCGCTGGTCCCAGCGTAATCCCAAACTGGTTGGAGCAGCGGTTGCCGGTCTACTTCTGGGCGCGGCTACCGTTTGGCCATTTCGCGGCGAACTACTCTTCCGGCCGTCGCAGTTTAATCCCCCAGACAGGAGGAGCGGTGTGGGCTTTAGCGTGCCCGTACCGAATCAATTTAATCCATTCACAGTTCCGGATTACACATCTCCGGGAGATTTCGTCC
>JBGPNR010000095.1:0-7235 GCA_041487635.1 Candidatus Udaeobacter sp.
CAACGTATACGCGAATTTCTTCGGATCCGGCCAATCGCTGTGTCCGAAGCCCGGGTAATCGGGCGCCACAAGGTGATAGCGATCAGAAAGCCGGGCGAAGAGAGGCCCGAACATTCGCGATGAAGACGGAAGTCCATGCAACAGAAGAATCGTTGGCGCATCCTTTGGCCCGGCCTCTCTGTAAAAGATCGAGAGCCCATCTATTTGTTTCGTGCGATAAAAAGTCGGATGTTCCATGGGACGTTCCTTTCCTGGGGATTGAGCCAGTAGTTGAAATGATGGGAGCGTTATAGAAACCACCAACACCATGCGAGAGATCGATCGCAGGGCAACAATGAGAGAAGCGAGAAACATTCAGATCTCTCAATTCTCAACCGTCAACTTTCAACTTCCCCCAGCTACTTCGAAAATGATTTCCAACTCGACCGGTGTGCCGAGCGGAAGGCTTGCGACGCCATAGACCAAGCGACAAGGGTTCTTCTCTTTTCCGAAAACGTCTTGCAGTAACTCCGAAGCGGCATCAGCGACTTTTGGCTGATCGCGCACGTCTCCTGAAGTCGCCACCGACACGCCCAGGCGAACGATTCGCGTCACCTTATCGAGCGTTCCTAAATGCTGTCGTGCAACCGCAAGAGCGTTGAGCGCCGCGAGGTGCGCCGCTTTACGTCCCGCTTCGACATCCAGCTCCGCGCCAACACGTCCAATGAATTTCGCTGCGCGACCTTCGGTGGGCAGCATGCCGGTTAGAAAAAGGAGATTGCCCGTCTGGACCGCTTCGGCATAGGTGCCGAATGGTTCAGGCGGTGCAGGCAACCTAATGCCTAGCTTCTTCAACTGTGCCTCAGCGCTAACTCCTTGAGTTACCACTTGCCATTGTGCGCACCGCCATCGACGTGCAGCACCTCCCCGGTTACTTGGCGAGCTTCTGTGAGATAAATTACCGCACTAGCTACATCATCAACGGTTGAGACAGTGCCACTTGGGGACTGCCTTTTAACTACCTGTTCCCCAAGGTCGGACTGAAGCGGGGTGTCAACGATACCTGGAGCTACGGCGTTGAAGCGAATGTGCTCCTTTGCATACTCCAAAGCGAGACTCCGCACGCCTGCGCTTAACCCACCCTTCGTGATCATGGCAAGGGAAGCAGGTATGCCTGCGATCGGGTTATCGGCCAGCGCAGCGGTAATACTTACGATGCTGCCGCCGGTCTGCTGTGCCTGCATCTGTTTGACTGCAAGCTGCGTAATATAAATGAAGCCTGCGAGGTTGGTCGAGACGAGAGCGCGAAAGTCGTCTGCCGTGTACTCCGTGAACGGCTTCACTAAGAAGATGCCGGCATTCGCGACGACGGCGTCGATCGAGCCGAACTTCTTGATCGCGAGTTCCGCAACTTTTTGCGCCGTCCCAAATTGGCCGATGTCGCCGTCGATCAAGGCGAGGTGGTCGGAAGCTGAAAGCTCTTTTGACTTCGTAGCGCTCCGCGCGGTCCCTACAACATCGTAGCCGCGTGCGAGAAACGCTTTGACGACTCCCGCGCCGATGCCTTGCGAGGCTCCCGTAACGATCACTGTCTTCCGATTACTTGCCATAAGATTAGTTTCATGACGCCTTTCTTGTTGAGGGTGAAAGAGGCGCGTCCCGAAACCCGGTGCCCTTGTCAGGGCGAACCGCGAAGCTTTGGCTTCGCACCTCTATCTAGTACCGAAAAAACTAAGACCCGGCGTTGGCGAGTCAAGATCGACATCCACGACTAGCGCGCGATTCATTCAGACGAATCTCCCCTGAAGATTTTCAAATCGTTGCTTCGCGTCAGCGTGCGGTGAATCCGCCGTCGACAATCAGACTGTGTCCCGTCACAAGAGACGCCTTACTCGAGCACAGCCACAGAACGGCCTCAGCCACTTCCTCGACGCGACCGATGCGACCGATGGGATGCAAGGTGGAAAGGTCATCCTTCTTCGTATTCATGCCATTGGCGAGGCGATCGATCATCTCGGTGTCGATCGCGGCCGGATTGACGGCGTTGATGCGAATGCCTAGCGCGGAATATTCCAACGCAGCTGTTTTCGTCAGACCGATCACGGCGTTTTTCGACGCAGCATAGATCCCAATTCCCGGGAATCCAACTACGCCTGCGACCGACGAGGAGTTCACGATGGCGCCGCCGCCTTGCTGCAACATCCGTGGGATCTCGTACTTCATCGAGAGCCAAACGCCTTTGACATTAATGTCCATCACAGCATCGAAGTTGGATTCAGTCTGATCGGCGAGCGGTTTCACATCGCCTTCGATGCCGGCATTGTTGAAGCCCAGATCGAGCCGGCGGTACGTCGTCATCGCGTAGTCCACCAGCGCCTCAATCTCAGCGGCAACCGAAACGTCCGTCCGCCGAAAACTGGCTGTCCCGCCGGTGTCGCGGATCATCGAGACTATTTCCTCGCCGCGCTGAACATTACGATCAGCGATAACGACCTTTGCTCCTTCGCGAGCAAACGCCAGCGCCGTGGCGCGGCCGATTCCTGACCCTCCGCCGGTTACCAGCGCAACCTTTCCGTCAAACTCTTTCATGACCTCGATCTTGAAGATTGGTTGCTTAGCTGACAATTGAATCTTCGATCATCTTCTGCATTCGAAGGCGGACTCTTCATTAAACAGTGTCGGGCACGGCTCGCTAGCAAAGCGACATCACTCATGCTAAATCCGGCCCCGTGAACTCGACCTCGCTAACACCTGACGCAATTCTGCAGACTGGCTTCGGCTTTTGGAATTCGAAAGTCCTGCTCACCGCAGTTACCCTTGATCTTTTCACCAAACTCGGCGCGCGCCGGCTCACCGGCGCGCAAATCGGGAAAGAGCTCGCCCTGCATCGCCGCGGCGTCGCCGATTTTCTCGATGCGCTTGTGGCGATGAAATTCCTCGAGCGCGAAGGCGATGGGGCTGACACGAAATACTTCAACACGCCTGCCACTGCTCTTTATCTCGATCGCGAGAGCCCCCGCTACATCGGCGGAATTCTAGAGATGCTAAACGCGCGGCTCTTCAAGTACTGGCATGACTTGCCGGAAGCTCTTCGCACCGGACAACCGCAAAACGAAACCAAGCATGGTGAAAAAGGCATCTTCGACGAGTTGTATGCCGATCCGACGAAGCTCGAGCAATTCCTCGACGCGATGACCGGCCTTTCGCGCATCAACTTCGAAGCGCTCGCCGACAAATTTGATTTCTCACGATATCGCACCCTCTGCGATGTCGGCGGCGCGACCGGTTTGCTCTCGATCGAGGTCGCGAAGAAATACCCGCACATAAAATGCATCAGCTTCGATTTGCCGCCCGTCGAGCGCGTCGCGAAGAAGTACATTACCGCAGCTGGATTGACCGATCGGATCCGCATCGCATCCGGTAATTTCTTCCAGGATCCGCTTCCGAAAGCCGACGTGGTCACGATGGGGATGATTTTGCATGATTGGAACCTGGAGAAAAAGATGCAGCTCATTCGCGCGGCCTACGATGCGCTCTCACCCGGGGGCGCGTTCATTGTGGTCGAAGCCCTGATTGATAACGCGCGCCGCGAAAATGTGTTCGGCTTGCTGATGTCGCTAAACATGCTGATCGAATTCGGCGACGCGTTCGATTATTCCGCCGCGGATTTCGAGAAATGGTGCCGCAAAGTCGGATTTAAATCTTTCGAAGTGCTGCATCTTGCCGGCCCATCCAGCGCCGCGATCGCTTACAAGTGATGTTGAATTAGAGCTTGAGCGTTGGACGTTTGCCCTTCGGTGTTTGTAGAGGCGCTTGTGCCAAGCGCCTGTTATCATTGATTCGGTGCTTGTCACAAACACCGTTACAATTTCATCGTCGGCGCTGATCACCGATTACTTATCCCTGATCCCTGCTAAAATGCCCTCCGTTGTATTTCTTCGTGCTGTGAATGTCGGTGGTGCGAATCGATGCCAACCGGCCGTCATCGCCAAACAGTTGGCGCAGTTTGGTGTCGTTAATATTGGCGCGGTCGGAACGTTCGTTGTGCGGGAAGATGTAAGTGAATCGACTCTGCGCGCCGCGATTGCAAAGAAGTTGCCATTCGAATGCGAAATCATGATTTGTCCCGCGCGCGACATCATTAAACTCACATCAAAAGATCCATTTTCACGCCAACCTTCGGGCCCGAACATAACCAGGTTCGTAAGCGTAGCAGCCAAACCGGTTCGTCTTCCTCCTCCTCTTCGTCTTCCTCTTAATCTGCCCTCGGACGACGACTGGCTGCTGAAGGTTATTGCAATCCAAGACAGACTCGTCCTCGGTCTGTATCGTCGGCAGATGAAGGCGATCAGCTATCTCGGCAAGATCGAGAAGCTCCTCGGTGTGCCGGTCACTACCCGCAATTGGAACACGGTTGAAAAAGTCGCCAAGATTCTGGAAGAAAATCGCTAATGAAATCAGGAAATCCGGAAAGTAATCGGTCAGTAATCGCAATTAGTACAGTATCGATGGCAGGAATGCGCCGGCTGGTTCGTTGTACAGCCCTTTGCTCATTAAAGTCATTGGCTGCATAACTCGCAAACCGTTCATTAGGCACCAGCGGAATAGCTCGCCGTTGCGCGTCGGCAAAAGAAAACCAGGACCGGCGAATTCTTTGGCCACGCCAATAAGCGCTTTTACATCCGCGTTCGTCTCGCCCGCCGCGTGCCCAAAGAAACCAACGATCGTAGCGTAACCGGTGATGCGTCCATCATGCTCCACAACCGTCGCGGTGCCTCGCGCGATCGCGTCGCGCAACTCTCCGTCGCGGTCGTGCCCGTGCATTTGCCGACACACGCAATTGCAGGCGTCGATGTCCGCTTCTGCCGCTGGCCTGACGACATGCCCTTCGATAGCAATGTTGAGCGCGTTGCCTTGCATGCACGCCAGGTGTTCACGAACGTCGTAGCCAAGTTTCGCATACAACGCCAGTGAGCGGGTGTGAAATCCAGCTTGGATGAGCCGGACACCAGCAAAATTGTTCGCCGCCGCGCGGTCATGGACAGCGTCCATCAAACGCCGGCCTACGGCATGATTCTGCACCGCGGGTTCAACGGTGATTGGCCCCACACCCGCGATCGTGTTGCGTTCGTCGAGAAAATTGCTACCGACGACGCGCCCATCAATCTCCGCGACGACACCGTAAAACTTTGGATGCGCGAGCATCCGCGTAAGTAAACCAATCGGTAATTCAGGCGCCGGAAAGTCAGGCGCAAAACCGTGCGCCTCTGAAATCGTCTTGAATGCGTCGTAACAAATCCTGCCGCAAATCTCCGCATCCGCCGGTGTGCCTGACCGAAGTTTAATCTCCATACTTACCTTGTATTACGCGGTGATTCATGCTTTTCGGTGTTTGACTCTCAAAACTCAACTCTTAACCATCAACCTCTCTGAATGAAATCGCTCACTGAACATCTTTGGTTCGAAGTCCCGGATCGACGCGGGTTCATCAACATTACACCGAAGATCGAGGAACTCGTTCACCAGAGCGGCGTGACCGAAGGCCTTTGTCTGGTCAACGCCATGCACATCACTGCCTCCGTGTTCATCAATGACGATGAGCCGGGGCTTCATCACGATTACGAACTTTGGCTGGAAAAACTAGCTCCGCATGCACCGACCACCGCATATCGACACAACCGGACCGGCGAAGACAATGCTGACGCCCATCTCAAACGCCAGATCATGGGTCGTGAAGTTGTCGTCGCAATTACGAAGGGCAAACTGGATTTCGGCCCGTGGGAACAAATTTTCTACGGCGAATTCGACGGGCGACGGCGGAAGCGCGTGCTGGTCAAGATAATTGGAGACTAACCACTGCAATCAACTATCAACCATCAACTTTTTGATCTCGCATGAAAACCAACCGCATCGAAGCGTTCAGCGATGGCGTGATGGCGATCCTCATTACCATCATGGTCTTGGAGTTGAAGGCGCCGCACGATCCGACGCCCGCTTCGTTGGCGCGCATGTGGCCAACTTTTTTCGCTTATGTCCTTAGCTTCATCATCATCGCGATCTACTGGGTCAATCATCATTATCTCATTCACCTCGTTAGCCGTGTCGATGCGGTCATTCTTTGGGCAAACATGAATCAGCTTTTTTGGATCTCGCTTATCCCCTGGGTCACAGTTTATCTTGGCGACAACCACGCACTGTCTTTTCCGGTCGCCCTTTATGCAGCCGTCTCGACTGCGGGCGCGTTCTCTTTCTATCTCCTGCGCGCATCGATTGCCCGTCATCATCACGAACCCGAGTTCAGGCGATTGAACAAGAGAATGGCGCGCAAAAATCTTATCGCGCTGGTCATCTATGTCGCGGCCATCGCCATGGCGTTCATCTATACGCCGCTCGCTCTTGTCATGATCGCGTTGCCGGCCGCGATGTATTTCCTGCCCGAACACGGCATCGGAAGATTCGAGCGCTAGATCGCGGTCTTCTAAGGAATCAGGAACCTAAAAAAGAATTTTGGATTGCCTTCGTAGGTTCGTGCTTCCCTGAGATATGGTTCACTCGTTACGGCCTTACCGCCCGGCCAATTGTTCCAAGTGTTTAGAGCTGATCCACTCTGGCTCTTGCCTCCCCGATTTAGATGGCTATATCCGCCAAGGTGGTCTTGGCGTGGTTCAGCGCAGTCAGCCAGGCATTGTTGCCCCGACCCGAGACATAGGTGTGGAACTCGTCGAAACTGGTGGCCTGACTATCCAAAACCAAGCCCACCGCTTCGCGTAGCCCAACCTGACTGGCGAAGTCGAGATAGATCGCGCCGTAGATCGCACCTTCAGTATCATTGCCGGTCAGCGCCGGTGTAATCCTTCCATGCGAGCGCGTGCCCACGGGGACGTAAACGAGGTGATTTCCCAGGGTTTGGTGATCTAACTCGTCCCTAAAGAAAGCCTGCCGCAGGGCAACATCCTCAAGATCCGGCCGAACTAGCTTTTTAAAGAAGAAGAACCGCTCCGAAAAAATGCCTACCGCCTCGATAAATGCCACGAAGGGTGTCGTCGGCCTGTTGACGTCGTGGTACGCATTGGTTGCATGAGTTGCGAGGAAACCGATGTACTGGGCTTCGAAATTTGCCCGCGTATTGCTTGAGACAGCGGAGAAATGCATCGCATGTCCGAATTCGTGAGGAATGATCATCGGATCAACGTGATGCGCAGCAGCGTCCTCCTCGAACACTCGGAATTCGATTGTGCGGTTCTGAATGTGCATCA
>JBGPNR010000096.1:0-7183 GCA_041487635.1 Candidatus Udaeobacter sp.
GAGAGATTGAGCACGCGTGAGCCGGGGGGCACTTCGTTTTCGGGGAAATATTTATCCCGATCCTCCACATAGACCATCATTTGGAAGGGCACCATTTCGACGCCGATCTCCGCTTCATGTTTGCGGAATAACTCCTGCGCCTCGTACGGTCCATAGAATGGTTTGCCATCGGCATCGTTGCCTGGCCCCGCGTGATCGCGGCCGACGATGAAATGCGAGCAGCCGTGATTTTTTCGAATGATCGCGTGCCAGATCGCTTCCCGTGGTCCGCCCATCCGCATGGCTAGCGGCAATAAAGCGAGCTTGGCCGTGCCGCGCGGGTATTTAGACACAAGCAACTGATAACAACGGACGCGCGTGAAATAGTCTACATCACCGGGCCGGGTCATGCCGACGGACGGATGAATCAGAAGGCTGGCCTCGACCTGGCTCGCGGCGCGAAAAGTCAATTCCACGTGCGCGCGATGCATCGGATTGCGCGTCTGGAATCCGATAATCTTGCGCCACCCCAGACGGACGAACTCCGGGCGCAGGTCCGATGGTGTAAGCCGAAGAGTCCGGAAATCGTAATGCGTGGGCAGTTGCAAACCTTCCACGCGTCCACCCACGTACCAGCCATGGCCCTTGTTCAGAAGATAATCGACACCGGGATGCAGTGTACTAGTGGTTCCAAAAACAGCCTGTGCTTCGGCCTTGCGGTCCGGCCGCCATACATCCTCCACATATAATACCGCAAGCATCACGCCCTCGGAGTCTCGCAGGGCGATCTTGCTGCTCCCGGGTTTCAACGATTTCGCAAACGCGTCCGGTACATCGAGCGTAATCGGGATCGGCCAAACCAAGCCGCTGCTCAATCTCATCTCATGGCAAACGCGCTCGTATTCGTCGCAATTCAGAAAACCGCGCAACGGTGAGAAACCGCCGCTCAGCAAAAGCTCGAGATCGCGAATCTGCCGGCTGCTCATCTCCCACGAGGGAAAATCTTTCGAGCGCGCTTTGAGTTCGGCAGCGTTCCCCTCGTCGAGCGTAAGGTCAACCAGTTCGCCACCATGCGGGGCAATAAGATGGCCGTGAGAATGTGGATTATCTATGTTCATGGTACGCAAGATGCGTGCGAGTCAATATGGTCATGTCGTATGGTTATCGTGGCCGCACATCAAGAGATTTACGGAGATTAGGCGGCTTGGTTCCGTTCTTTTGGTAATCTGTGTTTCATCCGTGTCAATCTGTGGCGAGGGGTTTCCTGTTGCGCCTCCCGAACGCAAACTTAGTGTTCGGATATGCCGGAAACACACGCAACGGCCTACGATTCTAAGATCGAAGGCAACGTGATTTTTACGCGATTTGATGCCGCGCTCAATTGGGTCCGCAAAAACTCGCTTTGGCCAATGCCGATGGGGCTTGCCTGTTGCGCGATCGAGTTGATGGCAACCGCAGCCTCCCGCTTCGATATCGCGCGATTCGGCGCAGAAGTAATGCGCTTCTCGCCGCGGCAATGCGATGTCATGATCGTGGCGGGCACTGTGACCTACAAAATGGCGCTGGCAGTCAAACGAATTTACGAGCAGATGCCGGAACCCAAGTGGGTGATCGCCATGGGCGCCTGCGCTTCCACCGGCGGCATGTATCGCTCCTATGCAACTCTGCAGGGAATCGATCAACTGATTCCGGTTGATGTTTACATTTCCGGGTGTCCGCCGCGTCCGGAAGCATTGCTCGCCGGTTTGATGAAGTTGCAAGAGAAAATCTCTCGCGAACGGTCATTCAGGAACCAGAACCTCGAACTCGCAGAAAAACTCGAGGACGCGTTCGGATGAGCGCGCTGTCATCCAGAGCCGAAGTCGATGGATCCCGTTGCATTTCCGGTAGGTGTCATCACGGGATTCTTCTAGTCCGCGGAGTTTATCCTGAGCGAGCCTCGCGAGTCGAATGGGCTCTACTCAGAATGACATTAGAGCTATGACCGACCACGAGCTGTTCGACTTGTTGGGCAAATCGCTCGGCGAGAAATTTCAGAGCAAGACTGAATTTCGTGGCGAGACGACGTACACGATTGCTGGTGGTGATCTGCGTGAAATCGCCAAATTCTGTCGCGACCAACTCTCGTTCGATTATTTGCTCGACATCACCAGCATCGACAACCACGGAGAAGAACCAAGGTTCGAAATCGTTTATCATCTTTACTCGATACCGCACACTGTCCACTTGCGATTAAAACTGAAAATCTCGGAGGAAATCGGCGCGGTCGATACCGTTTCCGACATATGGCCGACAGCGAACTGGCACGAGCGCGAGGCTTACGACATGATGGGCATTAGGTTCAACGGCCATGCCGATCTGCGTCGTATTTTAATGTGGGACGGCTATCCGTACTTCCCGCTGCGAAAAGACTTTCCTCTCGAAGGATTGCCGAGCGAAATGCCCGATGTCGCCTTCACAAAAGCGACGCCACTGGAAGGTGGACCATTTGTCACAATTCCGAGTACCGCCGGCTCAAAGGACCGCGAACCGCGGGCTCGTCCACCGGAATTGTAAGTTCAAGATAACGCGTCCAGCGGCTCGACTCGCGAAACAAGTTTCACAGTGGCCCCTTGCCTACGCCGCTGAGACAGGCGGCGCGGTTTCGGGCTTTCGCGAAGCAGCCATCACGTCTGGGCGCACAGTTTCATCGCGGGCCACGACGTGCGTTTTGGCACCGTGCTTCGGATAAGCGATCCGGCTATGCAACATCATTAAGAGCGTGAATCGAAAACGGTCGGCGATGACTTTTAGTTCGCCAAGCGTCAGGTCGCAGTCGTCCAATTGCCGGTCGCTAATACGTTCCTCGATCAGTTCGTTCACGAGCGATTCGATTTTCTGCGGAGTTGGTTTTTCCAGACTGCGCGACGCGCTCTCAACGGTGTCAGCCAGGCTAACAATTGCGCTTTCTTTTGTCTGCGGTTTCGGTCCGCTGTAGCGAAAACTCTCTTCGCGGACTTCTGGAATATCGTCTTCGCGAAGCTTCATGATTTTGCCGCCCGCGCGCGCGTCTTCATGCTGCTGAAGCGCGCGTTGATAAAAATAACGGACAACCGATGTGCCGTGATGCTCCTGGATAATATCGATGATGCGCTGGTTTAGCCGGTGCTTGAGCGCGAGATCGACGCCTTCCTTCACATGCGCGATGATGATCAACGCGCTCATTGTTGGCGCGAGGTCATCGTGCGGATTGCGTTCAAAGCTCATGTTCTCTGTAAAGTACTCCGGTTTCACCAGTTTACCGACGTCGTGGAAATAAGCGCAGACGCGGCAGAGCGTCGCGTTCGCGCCGATCGCTTCTGCGGCAGCTTCGGCGAGATTGGCCACCACGAGGCTATGATGATAAGTGCCCGGCGCTTCGATGGTCATGCGTCGCAACAACGGATGGTTTAAGTCCGATGCCTCCAGCCAGGAGATATCCGTCGTGATCCCAAAAAGATTCTCCAGCACCGGTAGCACGCCGCCCACCAGGGTTGCAGTCAAGATTCCGTTGCCGATAGCCAGTGCGCTTTGCAGACCGAGCATGCCCCAGTCATTTGCTGTTGGATAAAACCAATTGATCGGCCCGATTAAACCAAACGTCAGTGACAACAGCCAGATCGCGAGCCCGACATAGATGCCGGCGCGGATCAATTTGCTGCGGCGCCGCACTTGTAAAGTGAGTGAGACTGCCGTGAACCCGCTAATCAGGCTGGTTAATAGAAGGGGGGCATCAATTGGACCAAATAACATGCTGCTCCATAAGCTCACAAAGAATGCAGCATAGAGACCGTGCTGCCGACCAAGCAGCACGCTCAACACGAGCGGTGCAAAGGCATAGGGTGTGATCAAACCGGCCATTTCCGGCTTTAAGAATCGGTAACTACCACTGTTACAAATGACCAGCAGCAGTTTGGTGACGGCCAGTTGCGCAAGCATAACGCCAAAGACAAGGAGAATTCGCGAGTTTTGCGAAAAGCTCTTCGGCTGATTGATCCAAAGCTGCGTAAGTGCCGTCGCCAAAACGAGCAGAGCAATTATAAAGTTCTTCGTTGGTTCCGGCTGTTGGCCACTAAAAACAAGAAAAGCAAGGCCGCCAGCAAACGCGGCGAAGATGAAAAGCTTCGCATACAGCGAGTACTCGAGATTGCGCATGAGATCGTTTCGCGTCCGTCGCCGCCGCGTTTTCCGGGAAGCGAGACCGCGTCTGACTAATCGCCCGCGTTTCAGAAAATCGAACATATGGCTCTTTATTTGCGCGATACCGGCGCGGGTGAGCGGTGCTGCTGGTAGGCACCAATGATCGCGCGCACCAGTTCATGCCGCACAACATCACGCTCGGAGAAATACACGGTTGCGATTCCGGACACGGTTTTCAATGCCTGCAATGCTTCGACGACTCCGGAGCGTTTGTTGGCTGGCAAATCAATTTGTGTGACGTCGCCAGTCACCACGCATTTGGAATGCAAGCCGATTCGCGTTAGCAACATGAACATCTGCTCGGTAGTTGTGTTTTGCGCTTCATCGAGGATAACAAAGGCGTTATTCAAAGTGCGGCCGCGCATATATGCCAGCGGCGCCACTTCAATGGTCTGCCGCGCAATCGCCCGCTCCATTTCCTCCGGCTCTAGCATTTCACGCAACGCATCGTAGAGCGGACGCAGATACGGCGTAATCTTTTGTTCGAGGTCACCGGGGAGAAAACCCAGCGCTTCACCGGCCTCCACGGCAGGGCGCGTCAAAATTATCCGCGCCACCTGCTCTTTCTTCAGTGCCGCCACCGCCATTGCGACTGCGAGATAAGTTTTGCCCGTTCCCGCAGGTCCAATCCCAAAAACGATGTCGTGTTTTTGAATTGCCTCAACGTACGCCCGTTGATTCCCGCTTCGCGCCACAATCGGCGGCTTGCGTGAAGACGTAATGATTTTCGTCGAAACGATCTCGCCGAGGTTTTGATCGTTTTCTTCGGTCACCGCCTTGAGGGCATAATCAAATTCATGTTTCTGAATCTCCACGCCTTGCTGGCGGGCTTTTTCAAGCTGTTCGAACACCTGTTGCGCTTTATCGACACGGTTTCGATCGCCCTCTAGTTTGACCCAGCCTTCACGCGTGGTCACTCTGACACCAAGGGAATCCTCGAGGTTCTTCAAAAGTTTAATGTCATTTGCGTAGAGAGATTGCAAAGCGCGGGGGTTCTCAAACTGCAAAGTGCGCGTTTCAGTCATCGTCGTGGCACTGGCTTCCAGCCAATGCTCTATCGGCACGATGCCGACGACACGAGTCTAAACTTACCGGAAACCATATACCAGCGCCCAATGAGTGCGTTCCTCCGGCGACTCTTCAACGCTAACTATGATGAAGTAGCTGCCGGTAGCTTTTGGAATCACGTGTGCAGCCGCGAAGTGGCCCTTCTCCCAACCGTCCGATTCTTCCGCCAGCTTTCCATCCGAATCATAAACGTGAACGGCGACCTTTGCCTTATCGACCTCTGTTCCCAGCCAGAACCAATATTCGTTGCCCTTGAACAATTGCTGCCGCACTGCCTTTTTTTCTCCAGAGCCCAAGTCGCCTCCCCAGTAATCCTCACGCACCTGGAAGCCTTGCTTCACATATGGTTCGGCCGCCTGAAGAGCGAAGGACTGTGCGTCATCGACGGAGGCGAAAACCGCAGGCTGCAGCGCCAGGAGCCCTAGCAACACGGGGGTCGTCCGGAAGATTACTTTTGCGAATCGTTTCATCGAAGTTCCTCAGTCTCTCGTCACGATCCCGTGGCCGAGCCGCGTCGTGATCTCATTGACCTTTTTCACTGAGTCGGCAGGAATGCGTCGATCTCCGACGTCAATCAAAGGTTTTACCTCGACCAGAGCATCTTGAATTTGGCGGATGATCGGGAGATTGAACTCGGGCATGGCTTGGAGCCTTGTTTGAAAATAAGAAAGCAGATCTGGTTGATGCAGCAATTCGGCGCCATCGCTGGAAAAATGCTCCGTCACTACTGAGGTCAACACTTCGGTGCCACGCAGCCACCCGCCCAAGCTGACAAGCTGCGACAGCTTTTCGTCGTGCACCTCGTTCATTGCCTGTTGCACGCTGTTTTGCGTGCGATCCAGTTCCTGCCGCACATTTTCCCAATTACGCTTGTCTGCGGCCTCAATAATGGCCTTTGCGTGCGGGGTGATTGAATTTCCCACGCCGATTCCCTTGGCCAAAGTGAGGACGCGCTGCCCGATGTCTTTGACGGTGGGCGCGTCTTCCGCTTGCACCGCAATAAAACCGTCTGCGATGACTGCTCCAAGTAAAAGAGCGATGCGCGGCCTTTCGGTAAAATTCGGTCCCTTGTCGCTACGGACATGTTGTTTCCAGTTCACCCCGCCTAATTTGTTAAGCGCACCGAAAATTTCGTTCGGCAATGGCACGACAACGTCTTCGACGGTAGTCGATAGTTTTTTAATATCGATGTGCTGTGGGGCCTGGGCGGCACTTGCGCATAGTGCAACCCCACAAAGTACGCATACGCTTAGCTTGAAACATCTAGTAAACGGAATCATTGGCACTTTCGACTGTTGATTTCGGGTTCGTATTCAGGATTTAATGGAGCGAACTTTAACCGGAACAGCTGCTGTACACAAATCGACGCTGAAAAGAATTTGACTCACCTTAATCGAACGGCTCCGGTGCCCCGGCCGCATCGCTGCCTGCCTGCCCTATGGATCTCAATCGACTAGAGCACATCCTCGATCGCGCGGCTTCAAAACGAATAACAGTGATTGGCGATCTGATGCTCGACGAATTTGTGTGGGGAAAGGTCGGTCGCATATCACCGGAGGCGCCGGTCCCGGTTGTAGAAGTGATCGAAGAATCGTTCTACCCGGGAGGCGCTGCCAACGTTGCGCGGAACTTGCGCGAGTTTGTGGATCACGTCGCGACCATCGGATTGCTCGGAAAAGACCGCAGTGGGCAGCAACTCCTGGAACTGTTGACGAGACAAAAAATCGATGTCTCGAACGCGGTTGAAGACGAGTCGTTTCGGACAATTCTGAAAACGCGAATAATCGCGCGTCACCAACAAGTTGTCCGTGTTGATCGCGAACAGTTTACCGGGCCATCGGCACGGCAGCTTCAGCAAGTCGTGGCAGCAGTCCAGAAGAATATTCCCGACATCGACGCGATCATTTTTGAAGATTAC
>JBGPNR010000097.1:0-7073 GCA_041487635.1 Candidatus Udaeobacter sp.
ACCGTCTCAGTGCGCGAGGGATCAAGAATTTTGAATGCCTGCTCGCGGTAGGTTGCCGCGTTTGCGATCACTTCCTGATGCGTTAACTGGGGCCGTGTGACAGAGCGGCCACTCGGATCGCCGATCATCCCCGTGAAGTCCCCAATAATAAGAACAGCTTGGTGGCCGAGGTCTTGAAACTGCCTCAGTTTTCGCAAAACAA
The DNA here is from genome assembly GCA_041487635.1 of Candidatus Udaeobacter sp. Lineage (GTDB taxonomy): Bacteria > Verrucomicrobiota > Verrucomicrobiia > Chthoniobacterales > UBA10450 > Udaeobacter. Next base: position 203 of record JBGPNR010000097.1, read on the forward strand.
TTGTGTGGCCGAGGTGAATATCCGAGGTGGTTGGATCGACTCCGAGCTTTATTCGTAACGGCCGACCGAACGCGAGCTTGTCGCCCAGCTCACCTTCACTGATGATCTGCGCCGCGCCTTGTTTTACGAGCGCCAGAGCTTCTTCTGGTTGCATGTTCAACCACAGAATAGCGCACCCGGCCAGCGCGCTACTTGTTTTTATTCAACAGCTCGCGCACCTGGTCGATGGTGAGCGGCGCATTTTGCTGGTTCAGTGACTTTTGGCTTTTACCTTCATCGAGGAACGGCCGGTTCTCTGCATATGACCGAAGGGCAACTTTTTTATCGGATTGGGGAACATCGCGGATGCCGCGCGCCGTCTGGGTTTCATAAGTCGGCCGAGAATTTCCGATTGCTTGCTGCGATGAACTATTGAACGCGCTCCGCCCGCTGTGGAACCCGCGTGAATTGAAGTGCTTTGCGAAGAACTGTCCTATTGCTAAAAAGCTCTTCGAATTCGATTTCTTCTCGACGTAAAACGTTTCTACCGTTGCCTGTTTATTCATCGACGACGTTCTGTCACCGATAAACTTCTTGTTCTGCGCATCATTTTTCAAGCCCATGTCCGGCTTGAGGAGACGATCCACCAATTTCCTCTCCTGTTCCTGACCGCGTACGCACGAAAGAGCAGCCAGGAGCAACACGCAACTAATGACCAATTTTCGCACGGCTCGAAGCTGCCGGACTCAGGATGGGCTTGTAAAGCAAATTTGCTGGCGAATGCGGCCGAAGTGCGCAGGTGCGCTTCTGGCTATGGCACCGAGACGGGGCACAGCCGAAAGCCGTAAGGATTTACACCGTGAACATCCATTTGAGGTGCAACCTGATTTTTATTGTCTTGCAGCCAGGGCGCGAAATAATGAGCGCATGCCTGATCACGTTTACAAAAAGATCGAAATAGTTGGTTCGTCGCCGAACGGGTTTGAGGAGGCGGTACACAATGCATTGGCGCGCGCCAAAAAGACGGTCCGCAACATGCGATGGTTTGAGGTAACCGAGACCCGCGGATGGATCGAGGACGGGCAAGTACGCGATTGGCAGGTGACGCTGAAAGTCGGTTTTACTCTGGACGAATAATCTAGCCGGGCGCTGCGTGCGAATGTCGAATATCAAAGACAGGCGCTCACGGCGGCGGGCACTTCTGTAATATCACTGCTCTTCCTGGGCCGCTTGGTACAGCTTGGCGGCGCCATAGATTAGGATGGCGGGCTTTAATGCCACGATGAGCAGGCGCAAAAGGCCACTGAGAATCCGTCCCAGCGGCAACCGATTCAAGACGTATCCAGCCACAAACGCCCATACCAAAGACTGCGCCGGCTTTTCGCGCACGTAGTCCTCGGTCTCACTGAGAACCGTCTCCACCTGATCTTTGACCCATTGCACTCCCCGTTCAGGGAGTTCCGCGGCTGCCTCTGCAGATAATTGATCCATTTCGCTTAATAAATCGGATCATGACCCTCTCTTGCGCGCATGCGCTGCTACCGCAGAGTCAGCCAAATCGAGCTTGCGCCCGCGCTCGGTGGAAAATCAGGGAGTTGAGCGGGCCGATGAAATGTAGCGGCGCGGCGCGCTGCTTTCAGACAATAGCGGGCCATCACTTCCAGCGCGTGCTCGCGCAAGGTAGAGCAGTTGGTCGAGAGCAAGATGTGGGTGTCTCGCTCTGCCAGTTCGAGAGCGTCAATAAGCAGGTTTTCGAAGTCATGTTCGACCTGAAACCTTTTTCCTCCGGGCGAACGCGAAAAAGTTGGCGGATCAAGAATGATCACGTCAAATTTCTCACCTTTCCGTACCAGACGTGGCAACACCGCCCTGACATCATCGGCAATAAAGCGATGCTCGATTGTTGGAAGGCAGTTCAGCGCAAAATTCTCGCGACCCCGCGCCAGAGACTTTTTGGAAAGATCGATGTTAAGGGTAGCTGCTCCGACATATGCCGCACTGACAGAAAACGAGCAGGTGTAGGCAAAACAGTTTAGCAGTCGTTTGGGCGTAACATGCCTCACGTAGCGGCGATTTTCTCTTTGATCCAGAAACAGGCCCGAGGAATAGCCCGTCCCGAAGTCGATTCCGAACCTCAGATGTCGCTCGGTGGCGATGATCTGTAAATTTTCACCAGGATCGCCAACGATTAGACGTGGCGGTTCGCGCTCTTCACCTTTTCTCGGGACGAACCTTGCGAAAATGCGTCTAACGTCGAAACCGACAGAGCTTGCCCACGATTGGAGTTCAGAGAGAAGGCGCTCACGGGCCAGCACTCGTTTGAACGAAATAAGGATGTCCCGCCCGAAACGCTCCACCCAGCCATCCTCGATGGTGCAGAGCCGGTGCGCGTCCGTTGCCTCTGCCTGAAAATCCCGAAGCAAGCCTGGATTGATCCAGCCGAAATTCATGTTTTTATCGCTCCAATCGCCGTACTTCGAATCGCCATCGCGCAACGGATCGGTTGCCGCCCGAGCCGGCATTGCTACACTGCGGCATAGTCGATGCATTGTCCCGTGCACGTCCGCTGAGGCGGGGCTCACCTATGCAAGAAATAACCGTTCGCATCCCGGCGAGCACTTCCAATCTCGGTCCTGGTTTTGATTGTCTTGGGGTCGCACTGCGCATCTATAATGATGTAACAGTGGCCCGTGGTGCGTCGCGTCAGTATCTTCATCCGCCAATTGTTTCCGACGCGGCGGAGCGATTTTTTGAGCAGTCGCGCCGCCGTGCGTTTTCGTTTTCCTATTCAATTGCAGAAAACATTCCGCGGTCGCGCGGCTTGGGCAGCAGCGCAACCATTCGCTTGGGCACCTTACTTGCGCTCAATCGGCTCAGCGGCAACCCGCTCGATCGATTCACAATTTTCCGATTATGTGCCGAACTGGAAGGACATCCCGATAACGCTGCGCCGGAAACGTTTGGTGGCTTCACTATAGTACAAGGTAGGGCGATCGTCTCGGGTTCACGTGGCCAACCGAACGCTCACCCCGCCGTCCAGCGCTTCGCAGTCTCGCCCCAATTGCATTTCGTTCTGTTCATTCCTGATCTTGAAATTCGCACCTCAAGAGCGCGAAATGTTCTGCCTTCCAAAATTTCACACATCGCGGCGGCCGAGAATTGCGCGAACGCGTGTGCGCTTACTGCGGCTTTGGTATCACACGATTACCAAAAGCTGCGCGGTGCATTTGCAGACCATCTTCACCAGCCATTTCGTGCGAAGCTGATTCCTTTTCTTCCATGTGTCATCGCGGCCGCTGAGAAGGCCGGCGCGCTCGGCGCGTTTCTTAGCGGAAGCGGATCGACGATCGCGGCTGTCACGCTTAATTCATCAAAGAAAATCGCGGCTGCCATGGCCCGTGCTGCAAAAATCCCGGGCCGCACGATCATCACGCACCCTGACAATCTCGGTGCGAAGATTCTCACAAGTCACTAATTACTTTTCACTAATCACTATTCTTCATGGGCCGCCGTCTCGAACAACTAGAGGAGTTTGGAATCGACGTGGTTCTCGAGCGCCGCCACGGCATTCGAGCTTCTGTGCTGCGCGGGATTCTCTACGCACTTTCATTCGTTTACGACCGCTTGGTGCAGCTACGGCTTTATCTGTATCGGAAGAGAGTCTTCCGCGAACGCACGCTCGGGTGTCTCGTCATCAGCATCGGGAATCTTACCGTGGGCGGCACTGGTAAGACGCCGATTGTCGAGAAGTTTGCCCGTGCTTTGCAGGCCGGGGGACGGCGTGTTGCCATTCTGAGCCGCGGGTATAAGAGCGTGCCGCGCAAGCGAAATTGGCTGAGCTGGTTTCGCAGAGACTTCGATCCTCCCCGTGTTGTATCCGATGGCAAATCCTTGCTGCTCGACTCACTGACTGCGGGCGATGAGCCTTACATGCTCGCACACAACTTGAAGGACGTAATCGTGCTGGTGGACAAAGACCGGGTGAAAAGCGGACGGTTAGCGATCGACAAATGGCACGTCGATACGTTGTTGCTCGACGACGGATTGCAGTATCTGCATCTGAAACATCGACTGGACATGGTGCTTGTCGATCGACAAGCTCCTTTCGGAAACGAATTCCTGCTTCCCCGAGGCACGTTGCGGGAGAGGCCGCGCAATCTCCGCCGCGCCAGCTACATCTTTATCACAAAGAATACCGGCGAACCTAATTCTGATCTAATGAAACGCATCCGCCGTTACAATCGTACCGCGGAAGTCATCGAATGCGCGCATAAACCGCTCCATCTTCAGAATGCTTTTACGGGCGAACAATGGCCGCTTACCGCTTTGGAGAGCGCCTTCATCGGCTCGCTCTGCGCGATCGCGGCCCCCGAAAGCTTCGAAGCTGCGTTGCAGAAACTCGGGGCGCATGTCGATCTCGCCAAGCGCTACATCGATCATCACTATTATACTGAGGCGGAACTAATCAGCTTTATCAAGCGTTGTGTCCGCCGAGACCTGGCGATGATTGTGACCACCGAAAAAGACTCGGTGCGAATGCCGCGTTTGCCTGAAGCGGAATTGAAAGTGCCGATCTACTTTCTGCGGGTGGAAATCGAAATCCTCAGCGGCCACGAAAGCTGGGAGCATTGCGTCGCCCGCATCTGCAAACCCAAGTCCATGCTCTCGCCCGAGCGCTACTTCGCGTGAGCATTTCCTGAATTGGACGTTGGACGTTGGACGTTGGACGTTGGACGTTTGCTCTCACGCATGCCAAACAAAGCCGAACTCGTCGTCGAAGACCGCAAAATCCAAGTATCGAACCTCGACAAAGTTCTGTATCCGAAAGTCGGTTTCACCAAAGGGCAGGTCATCGATTATTACATTCGTGTGGCGCCGGTGCTTTTGTCGCACCTGAAAGACCGGCCGCTCACCATGAAGCGCTATCCTAATGGCGTGGGAGGCGAATTCTTTTACGAAAAGAACTGTCCGTCGCATCGACCAAAATGGGTGCAGACGGCAAAAGTGTGGAGCGAAGGCAACCAGCGGATCATGAACTATTGTCTCGTGAACGATCTGCCGACGCTCGTTTGGGCCGCAAACCTGGCGGATTTGGAGCTGCACACGTCGCTCTCGCGCAAAAACAACATCGAACGTCCGACAGCGATGGTGTTCGATCTCGATCCAGGCGCGCCTGCCGACATCGTCCAATGCTGCCAGGTCGGGATTTGGCTGCGCGATTTGTTAGGCAAAATGAAATTGAAGTCGTTCGCGAAAACGAGCGGCTCAAAGGGCCTTCAAGTGTACGCGCCGCTGAATACGGCAGTTACTTATGATGGAACGAAGAATTTATCGCGCGCACTTGCGCAACATCTCGAACATGAACACACCGATCGGGTGACTTCGAACATGTCCAAGGCGGTGCGCAAAGGCAAAGTGTTCGTTGATTGGAGTCAAAACGACGAACACAAAACCACCGTCTGCGTCTATTCGCTCCGCGCGAAGGAAGAGCCGACTGTCTCAACTCCAGTGACTTGGAACGAAGTCGAAAATTGTCTCAAAAAGAAAAAGCCTGATCTTTTGAAATTCCGCTCGGACCAGGTCCTTGCGCGCGTGGAAAAGCTTGGCGACCAGTTCGAGCCAGTCGAAAAACTTAACCAAAAGCTACCAAAGAAGTGGGAACTTTAAGTTTGGCAGACAATTATCGAGCATGAACAGTCAACTCTGGTTTGATGGGATCGGATGGGTGGGAGCGGTAGCTCTCCTAATCGCTTACGCCCTAGTTTCTTCCAAAAGATTGGAAGGAGATTCGGCTGCCTTTCAACTTCTCAATATCAGTGGCAGCATTCTGTTAGCCGCAAACACGATCTTTTATGGTTCCTATCCGTCCACTTTTGTGAATCTGATCTGGGCAGGGATAGCCGCATTTTCAATCGCAATGAGAAAGCGAGCTCCTTCTCGTTAGATCGCTGATTAGAAATTGTTTCGTATGCACAAAGTGAATCTCAAAGATATCCCAGAGCAGGAACGGCAGTCGCCAAAGGGAAAGTTTGGCCGCATGACGAAGAACATTTCGATCGCGCTCGGTCGCCAGCCGGAATCGCTCGATTTGACAAAGCGGCATCCGTTTGATCTTGCGCTGGTGCGGATTCCCAAAGGCAAGACGCTTTGTCCGTATCATGCGCACGCGGCCGAATCTGAGCTTTATCTCGTCGTCTCCGGCCACGGCAACGTTCGCGATAAAAATGGAGTAACCGAAGTTGGGCCGGGCGATGCGTTTTTATTTCAGCCTGGCGAAGCACACCAACTCAGTAACGCGGGTGATGAAGATTTTGTGTATTACGTGATCGCCGATAATCCGCGCAGCGGCGGCACAACTGGTGACTCCTGTTATTATCCGGACAGTGGCAAGTGGGCAGTAACGAAGGAAGGAACCGAAGAATTCATCGTGAAAGGAACAGAGACCGATTACTTCGAGGGCGAAGAATGACAGAAAACTGAAATGCGCAAGGTAAACATCAACGAGATCAAAGAAGAAGCATGGCAGTCGCCTGGCGGAAAGTACGCCGTCTCGTTCAAAGGAATTTCTGAAGCACTCGGACGCGAACCTGCCTCGCTCGATTTATCCAAGCGTCATCCATTCGATCTCGAATGGAATCGCGTGCCTCCCGGAAAACCAAATTTTCCTTACCACGCACACTCGGCGCAGTGGGAGCTCTATTTGGTCGTTTCGGGCAAAGGAAGCGTTCGTCACAAGGATGGCACAACTGAGGTTGTGCCCGGGGACGCATTCATTTTCGGACCGGACGAACCGCATCAACTGAGCAACTCCGGCCAGGAGGATTTCATCTTTTACGTGATCGCTGATAACCCAATCGGCGACTCGGCCTATTACCCGGATAGCGGGACGTGG
>JBGPNR010000098.1:0-7050 GCA_041487635.1 Candidatus Udaeobacter sp.
ATGAATCGCCTGATAGTCGTCTCCAATCGATTGCCGTTCGCACTCGATTCGACTGGCGAAGATCTTTGGACGGTCACACCGGCTGTCGGCGGCTTAGTCTCTGCAATCGAGCCCGTGCTGCGCGAGCGCGGCGGAACCTGGATCGGCTGGCCGGGAGTCGCGGGCAAAATCCCACAGGAACCGCTGACCAAGGCCACGCGCAATGCCGGTTACCAAGTTGTGCCGGTAGCGCTAAGTGAAGCCGACCGGGACGAATTTTACTACGGCTATTCCAACGAAGTGATCTGGCCGCTGTTTCACGATCTGCAAAACTTCTGCAACTTCGAGCCGGCATATTGGCAGGCTTACAAACAAGTTAATGATCGCTACGCGGATGCCATCGGCCGCTGTGCGCAGCCCGACGATTTCATCTGGGTGCACGACTATCACCTCATGTACGTGGCCCAGGCATTGCGGCAGCGAGGCGTGTCCCCAGACATTTCGCGATTAACGTTTTTCCTGCACATCCCCTTTCCGCCGTACGATATTTTTTCGAAGCTTCCGCAACAACAGCGGCTCCTGCACGCCCTGCTTCAGTTCGATTTGCTCGGCTTTCAGACGCGGCGCGATGTACGCAACTTCATGCAGTGCGTCCGGCGCGTGATGCTGGACGCAAAAATTATTCCTCGCCGCGACGTGCAATTAATCCGCTTTGAAAAACGCGAAATTCGCATCGGGCATTTTCCAATCGGGATCGACTTCGACGCGTTTCAGAATGGTGCGAGGTCCGACACGGTGGCGAAAGAATCGCAGCAGCTGCGCGACACTTTTCCTGGTTGTCAGTTAATTCTGGGTTCGGACCGGCTCGATTATAGCAAGGGAATTCCGGAACGGTTGCGCTCGTTTCGCACCGCTTTGGAGCGTTATCCGGAACTGCGCGGCCGCGTGGTCCTGATCCAAGTCGTTGTACCGAGCCGGGTGGAGATTCCCAGATATCATGAGTTCAAGCAACGTATCGACCGTCTGGTTGGCGACATCAACGGCCGCTTCTCAACCAGCACCTGGCTGCCGGTGCAATATCACTTTCGGTGCCTCGATCGCGACGATCTCCTCGCGCATTATCGCGGGTGCGACATCGCCTTCGTAACGCCGCTCAAAGACGGAATGAATCTGGTAGCCAAGGAATATTGCGCGTGCCGTATCGAGGAGGATGGCGCGCTCATTCTAAGCCAGTTCGCCGGCGCGGCCGAGCAGCTCAAGTCCGGCGCCCTGCTCGTCAATCCTTACGATGTCGAGCAGATGGCCGACACGATTTTGCAGGCGTTCCGCATGAACCAGGCCGAGCGTAGTGCGCGCATGAAGCGCATGAGACGCATAGTGCGTAACGAGAACGTCTTTTGGTGGGTGGACTCGTTTCTCAAAGCCGGAGCGAAACTGACTGCTCGGTCGTCGAACGTCTCTAAGCACTCACAAGCCAGGGTCGCGCGCTAATCGGGAAATCGAAAAAGCGGCAGCGCCTGTCATGAAAAACGATCTTTTGTGAGAGCGCAGATCGGATGGCGATCATTGATAACCTGCAAAAAATCTCAGACACCGTCTGGGAACTGCCTCCGACCTACAAGGACGGCATGCGCGTGCCGGCTCGGATCATCGGTACCGAAAAGCTGGTGCGCGAAATGGATGAAGCGGTCTACCAACAGATCAGCAACGTCGCCACTTTGCCCGGCATTACACGCTATGCGCTCTGCATGCCGGACGGGCACAGCGGCTACGGGTTTCCCATTGGTGGCGTCGCCGCGATGGACGTGCACGAAGGCGGCGTCATCTCACCCGGCGGTATTGGATTCGATATCAACTGCGGCATGCGCCTCGTTACCACGAATCTCACTCTGGATGACGTCAAACCGCGCCTGAAAGAGATTGTAGATCTTCTATTCGAACGCGTACCGGCTGGCGTCGGCGGTCATGGCTTTCTGAAATTGTCGCGTGACGATTTTCGAGCGTTGGTCGAACAGGGCGCGCGCTGGTGCGTCGAGCACGATTATGGCTGGAAGGAAGATCTCGAACTCACGGAAGAGAACGGTTGTATCTCCGGCGCTGATGCATCGAAAATCAGCGAACGCGCGATTGACCGTGGCTACAACCAGGTCGGCACACTTGGTAGCGGCAATCATTACCTCGAAGTGCAGGTCGCGCGCCCGGAGGACGTGCGCGACAGCGAACTCGCTGCAAAATTCGGGATTACGATTCCAAACCAAATCGTTGTGATGTTCCACTGCGGCAGCCGCGGTTTCGGACACCAGGTAGCCACCGATTATCTCCAGACGTTCTTGAAAGTGATGGAACCAAAATACGGCATCAAAATTTTGGATCGCGAGCTGGCATGCGCTCCGTTCGACTCGTCGGAAGGGCGCGATTATTTCGCCGCGATGAAATGCGGACTGAACATGTCGTTTGCGAATCGGCAGGTAATTCTTCATCGCATCCGCGAAGTTTTTTCTGAAGTCTTCGGCCGCAGCGCCGAAGACCTGGAAATGCGCATGGTTTACGATGTCTCGCACAACACCGCGAAGCTGGAAAAACACAAGCTCGACAGCCGAGAGCGTACGCTGCTGGTTCACCGCAAAGGCGCGACGCGCGCATTTGGGCCGGGACATGAGGAAGTGGCCGCCCGTTATCGCGAGATTGGCCAACCCGTGATCATCGGTGGCAGCATGGAGACTGGCTCCTATCTGCTCGTAGGCACAGTCTCTGGCGCAGAAACATTCTTCAGCACGGCGCATGGAAGCGGCCGCACAATGAGCCGCACCAAGGCGCGTAAACAATGGCACGGCAAACAACTCCAGCGCGACCTCGAAACGCGCGGCATCTATGTTCGGAGCACTTCATGGGCGGGCCTCGCTGAGGAAGCCGGCGCAGCTTACAAAGACATCGATGAGGTGATCGCAGCGACTGAGCTCGCGGGAATCAGCAAACCAGTCACGCGATTCTCACCAATTGGAAATGTAAAAGGATGACTACGCGCACGCCGATCACCTTAATCACGGGCCCGCTCGGCAGTGGGAAAACGACGTTGCTGCGACACATTCTCGCCATCCATCCGGCGAAGATCGCCATTGTGATGAACGAATTCGGCGAGATTGCGATCGACACGAAAGTCCTCGAAGGCAAGAACGTGCGGATCGCTGAGCTCGGCGGCGGCTGTGTTTGTTGTTCGTTGCTCGGCGAATTTGAGGCTGCGATCGGCGAGATCATTGCGAAAGTCGCGCCCGATATGATTATTGTCGAAACCACCGGGCTCGCCGAGCCCGAAGCGCTCGTGTTCAACATCCAGGAGGCGTTGCCGCAGTGCCGGCTCGACGGCGTCATCTCGGTAATCGACGCGGACATGCTCGTTCGTTTCCCCGAGCTCGGTCATACCACACGCCTGCAAATCGAGGGCGCAGATATTTTGCTCTTGAACAAGATCGATCTCGTTGAGCCAGCGCAGATCGAGCCGCTCGAAACGAAGCTGCACGAGATCAATCCGACTGCGGCGATTGTCCGCACCGAACGCTGCCGAGTCGATCCGGAACTTTTGTTTGGCATCCCGCAGTTGCGGGAGAAAAAAGTCTTACCGCCGAAGCACAAGCATCACTTGGAGTTCGAATGGTTCACGTTCAGCTCGAAAAAAACTTTTTCGCGGGATTGCTTTGAACGATTTGCAGATAGTCTCCCCGCGGCCGTCATTCGGGCAAAAGGTTTCGTGCGCTTCGCCGATGGCGCGCAGCTGTTCAATTTTGTCGTTGGTCGCTGGGATCTAGAGCCATTCGAGTCGAGCGAGACACAGCTGGTTTTCATCGGCAAAAGAATTGCAACGCAAAGGTCAGCGATCCTTCGCGCGCTCGATGAATGCACGGAACCAGACGACAAATGACGAAGCACGAATGTCGAATGACGAAGGAAGCTCGAAGCCAGAATGACGAAGGGATGCGCGTGCTCGCTTCGTGGTTCGACATTCGTCATTCGGATTTCGTCATTCATTGGACATTCGTTATTCGGGTTTAGTCATTCTCCACATGCCTTACCATTATCTCGAAGAAATCGGCACTGCCGACATCGCATTCGAAGCGACCGGACGCGACCTGCCGGAATTGTTCATGGCCGCGGCCGACGCGACGATGAACGTGATGATCGACAATCTGGATGCGATTGAACCGCGCGAAACACGACACATCGAACTGGTGAACGATGAGATCGACATGTTGCTCTTCGATTTCTTGCAGGAGTTTGTTTACTTCAAAGATGCCGAGCGCCTTTTGCTGCGCGTCCGGGAGGCTTTGATCCACGAGAACGGTGGAAAATTTTCTTTAAAAGCCAAAACCGCGGGCGAACCGCTGGACGCGGCGCGGCATCATCAGCGCGCCGACGTTAAGGCGGTCACACTGCATGATTTCTCCGTTGAAAAAGAGGACGACGGATGGAAGGCGACGGTGCTTTTGGATATCTGACCTCGTGGCGCAGACAATCCTGTCTGCGAGCATCGAGAGGGCCGGGAGGTGTCTAAGGCACGGCATCAGTACGTTCCGAAGCTGGAGCGAGTATTCGTCTGCCCTCAGTCCCGCTTTCGCCGGATTTCCAGCGATGTAATTGCGAAAAACTGCTAGTTCTTTCGCGTCCCGCACGATGTGATCGTATGATTCATCCATCCGAAAGGTAGATTTAGATCCAAGCATTTTATTGCAGCGGTTGGCACTGATGCCCTTGATCCCTTGCAAAAGCGTTGAGAGATCGTAGCCGAGTGTCGGCTTGATCACAGCGTGAACGTGGTTCGGCATCAGCACAAATGCATCAATGTCGTAACGTTTCCCGTCGAATTGCAGCAGACAAAGCTCGACTTGGGCGCGCACATCCGAGCGCCGCATGTGACACGCACCCATGCCAGCATCCAACCATTCCTGCATGCGCTCGAGGAATCGCTTTTCGTATTCGCGCTGTTCGTCTGTGTGCCACGGCGGCGGATGCCATCGCAGCCAGATAGTTCGTTTATCTCGCCATTGGCGCAGCAATGGTTGTGGCACTGAATCCGCTAGGCGAAATGTAATGAAATAGGCAACGCCTATTTGGCGCCAATGCGGGAGTCGGCGACGAGCGATCACGACCTCGCCATGCGGATCGAACCCGCGGAAAGGAACATGCCGACTAGTAGTCACCGAGCGATGATCATCTCCGTCTGGTAGCAGTTTTTCAATAGGCGCGTGCAACGTAGGCAGGATTCTGGCAGCTCCAGTTCTCGCAGACAGGATTGTCTGCGCCACAACGCTACTTTGGTTCCAGCGCAACGAAGCCGCTGCGGCCCTGGCTCCAGACGCGGATCAGAATCTTTTCGTTAGGCTTTAATCTCTTGCTGATGGCCACCAGGTCCTTCGCGTTCTTGACCGGCTGCTTGTTTACTTCCTGGATCACGTCGCCTTCGCGCAGGCCAGCTTTTGCGGCGGGCGACTCGGCATCAATTTCGGCAATCACAGCTCCTTTGACGTCCTTTGAAAGATTAAGCGCGTTGCGGATGTCATCTGTGATATCCGCGACCGCGACGCCGCCGAACACGGTGGCCTTTTCAGGTTGAGCGCTTTCTTCAGGCGGCGCCTCGGCGCCTTCCTCCGCTACACCTGCAGGCATTTCAGCAAGCTCGACATTGAATGTTTTCTTTTGCCCTTCGCGATTGACCTCGAGCTGCAGGTTTGTCCCGGGCGACATTGAGCCAATCATCAAACGCAGTTCGCGCGAATCGCTGACTTTCTTCCCGTTCACGGCTGTAATCACATCACCGGTTTTTATTCCGGCCTTTTCCGCAGGGCTTTTGGGAGTGACCTCGCCCACGAGCGCCCCGGTCAACTGCCCCTTGAGCTTCATCGCTTCAGCCAGCTCGGGCGTGAGCGTTTGCACCGACGCGCCGATGTAACCGCGCACAACGCGGCCTTTTTCGCGCAGGCTCTGCATCACGTCGCGCGCGAGATTAGCGGGGATCGCAAAGCCAATGCCCTGGTTTCCACCGCTTCGGCTGAAAATCGCAGTGTTGATGCCTAGCAATCGACCCGCGGCATCGACCAGCGCGCCGCCGGAGTTGCCCATGTTAATCGCCGCGTCCGTCTGGATAAAATTTTCATAATCAACAATGCCAATGCCACCACGTCCCACGGCACTGATAATTCCCATCGTGACCGTCTGTCGCAGACCAAACGGATTGCCGATCGCGAGTACGACGTCGCCGGCACGCGCTTTCTCGCTATCGGCAAACGTGATCGCGGGGAGATTTTTCTCGTCGATTTTCAGCAACGCCACGTCAGTGCCTGGATCGGTGCCGATTTTCCTGGCCTTGTATTTTCGGAGGTCTATCCCGAGGCCTACCATGATTTCTTCCGCGCCAGAAACAACGTGGTTGGCAGTGAGAATGTATCCGTCCGGACTGACAATCACCCCGGAGCCGAGGCCTTGCAGAGTTTGTTTGCCTTGTCTTTGCGGAAGTTGTCCACCGAAAAACTGCCGTAATGTGTCGTCGCCAAATGGAAACGCTGTCTGCCCCCGCGAAACCGTCTGCGCAGTAAACACTGTTACAACGCTCGGCGCGACCTTCTCAACAATCGGCGCGAACGTCGTGATAAGCCCCTGTTGCGAGGGGCTGGATTCCTGAGCTGCGGCTGAAAATGCGCCGACGTATACGCACACAATCGTCCCAATAAACAACAGCACGCGCCGCCGGAAAATCTCTCTTTGCATAAAACATCTCTCTTTCAAAAGAGAATCGCGTGCACTACAAGACCCGGCCCTTTTGCGAAGAACGCGTTTCGTTTTTCGAATTCAGAGAAGGCGCAGCTTCGGTTCGAAAACAACGCGAGGCCATTCCTTGCAACAGTTCAGAGAAGCCCACCGAAGGTGGAACGCGTTGTCCTCAACGCGTTGGCAGAGCAGATGCAACTCTGCCGCCTAATTTTCGGTCCACCGCAATGCGATGGAAACTCCATCTTGCGCCTTCGGCGACTGGCATCGTCTTCGGAGAAGCCGATCCACCGAAGTTGGGATCAGCGACCCTAG
>JBGPNR010000099.1:0-7026 GCA_041487635.1 Candidatus Udaeobacter sp.
AACCAAAACGCCCCGCCGTCGGGCAGCGGACAAAAGCAAGTGTCGAGATGGTAAAAACGCGGCTCAACGAGTTCTACCGAGATGGCTAGACAGCCAAGCATGTCTGCCAGGGCACGATGCGATTGAATATCGGAGCGAAATTTGTAGCCGCAAAAGAGGACGTCGCCGCCAAAGAGCGCATCGCCTTCGCCCTCGAAGTAAAGATTGTCCGGCAGCCAATGCACTTCGTAGCCGCGTTCTTCCATCCAGTTGGAAAAGAAGGGCTGTTCACCGGCCCGTTCTTTGTGGCGGAAATTACTGGGGATGAATTTGCGACCAACGGTCAGCCCGGCGTTCGCAGTGAAAACCATATCGGGAAGCCTGGGCTGCGGCGCAATCAGATGAACCTCGCAACGCAATTTCGAAAGCGTCGCGTGTAATTGTTTCCATTGCTGTTGGGCAAGAGCTGCCTCGGCCCCGCGTGCCACGCTCATCCAGGGATTGATCTCATACTCGATGCCGTAGTAATCCGGCGGACAAAGAAGCAGCTCGCGCATACGATAGGCAATTTACTCGCGAACACGGGACCCGCCGAGATGATTGGCAAGTTCCCGGAGAAATGGTTCTACGTCCGTGACTAGGCCGATGGATTGCAAAGGCTGATGCTCGACCGCTTTCTCTACCGCCGAGGGATCGATATCGACGCACACGGTTTTCACGGTGGGCGCGAGCATGCTCGCCACGGCGAGCGAATGCCGAATTGCCGCAAGCAATATGACGTGCGTCACGTCCGCCAGCCTTTCGCGCATCACTTTTTGGGCCTCGATCGCGTCTGTCGTTACACCGGGAATCGGTCCGTCGTCGCGAATGGAGCCAGTCAGCACGATATCTACGTTGTGACGGACGCAGGCGTACAGGATGCCGCTGGTCAGGATCTTTTTCTCAAAGGCGCTGGCGATCCCGCCAGCCGCGCGAATTGTATTGACCGCTCGCATCTGGTTCTCGTGTCCGCCGCGCGCGACGGCTAGATCTGGATTTACTCCCAATGATGTTCCGAACAATGCGCGCTCTACATCGTAAGCCGCAAACGAATTTCCAGCGAAAAGCCGATCAATATACCCTGCTTCAATGAGTCGGACCAAATGCTCGCCCGCGCCAGTCCGCACGATCGCCGGTCCGGCGACAACCGCGATTTTCCCTTTCGATGCGTGTGCGCGACGCAACTCCTCACCGAGTTCGCGAATGATGGCCGACTTTGGTTCGTCGGCATCAACGATCGTATTGATGAATTGAAAGAGATCGGTATGCGTGGTCGCACGCTGGACCGGCACGACGCGCACGCCCTGATGCCCAACAACGATTTCGTCGCCCTTGTTCACATCAAAGAACTTAACGGCTCGCGCAGTGCCTTTTTTTCGATCAAGCGCGATTGCGCTGTTGATCATTGCGGGGCGCACTTCGATTTCCTTGCCGTCTAAGCGCACGAACGTTTGCTGATTTGTTGTCACGTAGAAATCGGACGGAAAAACTCCGTTAGCCGGGGCGCTGGCGACTTCCGCATTTGCTCGTTCCACCACTTCGGCGCCCTGCTGGCGAAGGCGCAGGATCAACTCGTCCAGTGCCTCGCCTGTTTCCGCAGACACCTCGATTCGGGCAAAGCTTTGGTCCGCTCGCTTTTTGCCGATATTGATTTCAGTAATCTTGAAGTTCGCGCCGTGGGTCAGAATTTGATCCAGCACCTTCGGCAAAATCAGAGAGTCGATAATATGCCCGCGTAGCTCGATCGTTTCTGAAGACATTTGCAGAATTTAGCCGTACGGAGCGGCCGCGCCAGTAATGGCAAGATTGTTGTAGCGGCGTTCGCCGCGGCGAACGCCGAATCTGTTAGGCGTTTGACACAAACGCCTCCACAACGACTTAAATTAATATGGAAAAGCCAAGCGCACATGGACCTTCGCCAAGCCGCAAAGCCCATCGCGTTCTGGGACCGACCTTAAATCGAAAAACGAAGCGTCCGCCCCCCTTGCCAGCGAAGAAGAATTCGCAAAAGCAAGGCGCGCGATGAATCGTTAGACGGAACCGCCATGCACCCAGATCTCCCAGCTCTCGCCGAAAAAATCGCGAAAGTACTGTCACGCGTAGCTGAGTACGTTGTCACGCAACCCCCAGAGCTGCGAGTTCTTCGAGAAATGTCCGAAGCAGAGGTCAGCGAATTTGCAAAGAGTCACGGGTGGCGCGTAATACGTCGACTCGGGGGGCGGCAGATCGAATTCTATAATGACGCGAGTGTGCGCGCCCTGTAGCCGGAATCGGTGATCCCGGCCATTGGATGCTCGGATGCGGGTCGCCAACCGGGATCACCGATCCCGGCTACAGGAGCGACTGGACACAGACGAGCTGTTGGCTTACCAATGCCCAGCCGCAGCACCGATGGAAGCAGCAAGAATTTATTTTATTGTTTTCGGCGCTTTGACAATCGTTGGCGGGATTGTCGGCTACCTAAAGGCAGGTAGCGTGGCGTCGATCATTGCCGGTTCACTTGCGGGAGTTCTGCTGCTCGTAGCGGCATTTCTTTTGCCTAAACATGAAATGGCGGGGTTAGCGACTGGATTGATTGTTTCGTTGCTGCTGCTCGGCTATTTTGTTCCCAAGTATTTTCGCACCGGCAGTGTCATGCCCGCAGGGTTGATGTCCGTGCTGAGCGTGATTGGGATTGTTGCAGCCATCGTCACCTGGGTAAAAAAGTAATCGCGTGGCAAGAATTCGCCTTCGGACGTGGCGGCGGCTTGTGCTGGTCATATTCGGCGCCCTTTTCGCCGCTATTGTTTACCGGTGGATTTCGCTCGAGCGACTGCAACGCGTAGCGCCTGTTGAAATACCTGCTACGCCAACACCGGAACCGACACCGACCCGGCCGCCCGTGATTAGTGGAAAATTGGACACGGGCAAGCTGTTCAACGGGATCACACTCCACTCCACGGTCGAGACGATTCCGGGCGCCGATGCCGCGACGGAGCGCACCCAGCCGGACAGTTACGCGCTCGATCTAAGACTGCAGGCTCGCGTGCCCTCGGCGAACAAGACCATTGAGGAGCTGGCGAAAATCAATCCGCATTTACCGGCGTTATTGCCGGGTTTGGCGTCGATGTTACCAGCCAATCCGGTTTCGCCGCTTTACGCTCAGCTTTACGATTCAAAAGTTAGAATGCTACGCCAAAACCTCGCGCGCCTCGATCTGCTTCTGTCACGACATAACTTTTTCGACTGCCAAACTGTTTTGCAGATACAGCATCCCCAGACGCACCGAAAAGCGCTCCTTCTCCAGGCGGAGATGGATGTAGATGCTGACGGTTCCGATGCGGATCGAATGCCCGTTGGCACTGGCGCGCCGGCCAATTTCAAGCCGTCCACGAGTTATCGTTGGCCAAAGAAAACGGCGGCCCCAAATCCATATCTGGCGGCGGCCGAGGAGCGATTGAAACGCGCAGAAGATGAATACGCGCTTGCAACTACGACTCCTGCGCGCAAACGCGAGTTGGGCAATGCAGTCGCAGAATTGCGTGCCGAAGTCGCCACACTGAAAAAGTATAGCTTTCTAATCGGCGCCACCGACCCTTTTATCGTGGTGCCTGGCGCCTTTACGCACGGTGGTGAGCCGGTTAAGCCCGGAGACTATGCGCTAGTCGTTTTCGGAGATTCGATTTATCCGGCCATCGTCGGCGACGTCGGACCGAACGACAAAGTCGGCGAGGCGTCACTGCGCATCGCAAAACAGATCAATACACTTTCGACTCCTTACAATCGGCCCGTGAGCGATCTCAAGGTGACGTACATCATGTTTCCTGGAACGGCAGAGAAGTCAGTTGCCCCGCCGGATCTGGAAAAACTTCAGGCCCGTTGCGAAGCATTGGTTAAAGAGATCGGCGGCGCGACCGTACCGTTGTATCACTGGGAAAATATCATCCCGCCTTCGCCGACTCCCAGCCCAACGCCGAGTCCTTCGCCGTCGCCGGCAGGATCTGCTTTGCCGTCGCCCACGTTTGCATTTCCCGTCACAAGTTCAGCAGCGACCACGCCGGCTGGTTCGACGCTGACGCCGACGAGTTCACCCGCAGCAACCCGAAGTCCGCACAAGAAACGGAAACCGTGAATCTGATCATCCGCGATGCTGTTGAGGTTGACTTGCCGGCCATTATCCAGATTTACAACTCCACTGTGCCGACGCGAATGGTGACAGCGGAGCTTGAGCCGACCACGGTCGAAGCGCGTTTGCAGTGGTTCCGGGAACATTCGCCAGAGCAATATCCGTTCTGGGTCGCGGAGTCGGATGGCCGCGTTATTGGCTGGCTTGATTTCAAAAGATTCCTCCCGCGCTGTGCCTATCGCGGCACAGCGGAGATCAGCGTTTACGTCGATGAGAATTTTCGGGGTCGCAGCGTGGGCCAGCGATTGTTGCAACACGCGATCACCCGCGCGCCATCGCTGGGAATCACAGCGCTAGTCGGCCTAATCTTCGGGCACAACGAGCGGAGTTTGAAATTATTTGAGCGTCTCGGTTTCGAGCGCTGGGCATTTTTGCCAGGTGTCGCGCAACTCGATGGCGTCCAAAGCGATCTCGTCATGCTGGGCCAACATTGTCCTGCGCGCTGTAGCGCTGGCCCTGTGGGTGGTCCAGCGCCGGTAGAAAGAGCATCCAATGCCGACCCGCCGCCCGTTTCCGCAGAGCTCCGGCATGGCAAGCACGCGCATGGCTACGACGATTGCCTTAGCCTAATGCATACGCTGATGCAGTATCGGCAGGAGCCCATTCACTCGGAGTTGTTAAAAATTCGCGACAAATATTCCATGTTGCATCTGGACGTGCTGATCCTCATCTATCACTTCGCAAAAATTTGCTCCGGAAATATTCTCGAAATCGGCGCATTCCTTGGCGGCGCCACCATTGCCGCGGCATTCGGCGTGCGTAATTCAGCTGAGAACAAAAAGCTGATCGCGATCGAACCTGGCGGGAGCGTCAAACACAAGCGGCTTGGCACGCGCAATATCTTGCGCGATTTGGAGCGAAATCTCGCTCGGCAGCGCGTTTCGAAAATAGTTAACCTCATCAAGGGTCGTTCGTTTGATGCAGCAACCATCTGTGCAGTCCATGGAACGCTGGGCCGAGACAAAATTGGGCTTTTGATCCTCGACGCCGACGCCGCCAAACGTCGCGACATCGAGTGTTACCGCGACAGATTCGCCGACAATTGTTGGATGGTCATCGACGATTATTATGGAGCCGATTCAAACGAAAAGATCACTCCGAGCCGCGCCGACGTTGATGCCTTAGTCGACGCAGGTTGGCTGAAACCCCTGGGGTTTTACGGTTGGAGCACGTGGGTGGGACGATGGCGCGGCGGTGCGTTAAGCGATTGAAGGGTCGAGTCCTTTTTTCTTTGTCATTCTGATCCCGCAGCCGCGGGAGAAGAATCTCTGATTATTTCTGGGCGTTCATCTCCAGCAAGCCGATAGCCAGAGATGTTTCGCTCCCCTCAACATGACAGATGTGGGAGGCGCTTCGATGATCGCCATTCCTACCCATTCGCGCACTTAGCGTGATTCGTGAGCTAAAATTTGAGTCCATCACGCTTCTTCGGGACCGACGACGAGATGGATCACGCCATTTGGCGCGGAGACAAAGAAGCCGTTGAAATCCTCGCGCAGTTGCTCGACCTCATCGCGCCGCGTGACGCCATGCACTTTCAGAAATGCGGCGGCTGCTTCGGTGTCGTTGGTTTCCAGTTCCAGCCAGATATCCGGATGACTCAGGTTCGGGACGCTGTCGATCCAAAGCCGGTTCGGGCCGAACTGGAAAATGCAGCCGTCCTTTTCTTCCTCGATCAAAGGCAGCCCGAGTGTGTCCCGATAAAAAGCAATCGTCTGCTCGTACGTGTGGCTGGGACACTTGATCGCAATGTTTGCGCCACCTGAAAACTGCGGCCCTTCGAGTTTGGCAACCATCGATCGAGCTTAGCAGCATTTTGGAAGGGCGGCGACATGTCGCCACTTTCAAAGCGCAGATATGTCCGCGCACTCCAAATTTCCCACCGGTCGATTTGTCACAGCGCGCCACAGCAAACGCCAACTCTGTCACTCACCATCCGATCCGCCGGGCTCGGTCATTTTGATCGGGTCCAGCGCGCGCTCGAGCTGTTTCTCCGGCAAAACTTTTTTCTCACGGGCAATTTCGCGAACTGTCCGTCCGGTCTTGGCGCTCTCCTTTGCAATTTCAGCAGCCCGATCATAACCGATCTTGGGGGTGAGACTGGTCACCATCGCCATGGAGAGTTCTACTAACTCGCGGCAGCGCTCTTCGTTTGCCACGATGCCGCGCACGCATTTCTCGCAGAAAACGTCGACGACGTTCGCCAGCAATCGGATCGATTCGAGAAGATTGTGTGCCATCACCGGCATCATCACATTGAGCTCGAAATTCCCGTTTGCGCCTGCCCAGGTGATGGTCGTGTCGTTGCCAATCACCTGCGCGCACACCATTATCACCGATTCGCACATCACGGGATTCACTTTGCCTGGCATGATGGAGCTGCCAGGCTGCGTAGCGGGAAGCCGGATCTCGCCGATCCCGCAGCGCGGCCCGCTGCTAAGCCAGCGAATGTCGTTCGCGATCTTAAACAGACTCACAGCGATCGTCTTTAGATGACCGCTCGCTTCGACAACTGCATCCTTTCCCCCTTGGGCTTCGAAATGATTTTTTGCCTCGTAAAACGCGATGCCGGTGCGTTGTTCGAGATGCCGCAGTATTTTCTTCGGAAGATCGACATGCCGATTCAAACCTGTGCCGACAGCCGTCCCGCCGAGCGCCAGTTCACGCAAAGCTTCGATCGATTTTTCGGCGCGCGCCTTCGCGTAAGCAACTTGCTGGGCGTACCCGGAAAATTCCTGGCCGAGCCGGACTGGGGTCGCATCCATTAAATGTGTCCGGCCGATCTTGATGATGTTCCAGAATTCTTTCGCTTTGGCTTCGAGAGCGCCGTGCAATTTTTCGAG
>JBGPNR010000100.1:0-6939 GCA_041487635.1 Candidatus Udaeobacter sp.
TTGTTAGCGCTTATGTTTATATTTCGCTGATTCAGCAGATCAGCGCGCGAACGCCAAACCCTGTGGGGACTGATGCCCCGGCACGAATCTTCGGGCTACCCGAAGCGATACTCGCTGCCGTGTTGGTCTTGTTTCTCTTACTGAACATCGGCGCATCGATTTCGCGGCCATCGAACGATTTCAGCGCGCCCAATCTTCTGGGAAATTTCCTTCTCATGATTTTCGTGGTTCTTGCAATCGTGACATTCCTTCAGCTTCGCCGCTTTGACCTGGCCTCGTTGGGCGGGTTTTCTAGAATCAGCTTCATTCGAGCACTGAGCACTGGAGCGATCCTGTTGTTCTTTGCTTATCCATTAATCCTATGGTCCGACATTATTACCCAGCGGCTCTTCGGGGGCGGTTCAAGTAAGCAGAACATTGTCGAGTTTTTCAGCGGGTCGCGCACGATCGACCAACGAATCATGATCATCGTTTTCGCGGCGGCAATCGCACCAGTAATTGAGGAATTTCTTTTTCGATTCTTCCTCTACAATGTAATCAAACGCTATTTCGGCCGCCTTCTTGGCGTGATATTAAGCGCCTTGCTGTTCGCCGCAGCCCACGCACACTTTCCTTCGTTTGTGCCGCTATTCATTCTGGGAAGTTGTTTCGCCATCGCCTACGAGTGGAGCGGCTCCATTCTTGTCGCGATGACAATGCATTCGCTTTTCAATTCGGTCACTCTGACCGCCCTTGCATTTCCGGAGATTTTTTCTCCATGAAACTTCGTGATCTCGGCGAAGACCGGCTGCTCAATGAGCTTTTGCCACGTCTTTCGCTCGGGAAAGCGGTCGTTGCAGGACCCCGCGATGACTGCGCTGTAGTGGAAACGCACGATCACGGCAAGCTTCTCGTGCTCAAGACCGATTGTGTTGTCGAAGGCGTACATTTTTTACGAGGAACGAATGCGCTTGATGTTGGATGGAAGGCAATGATGCGGCCGCTGAGCGATTTTGCGGCAACGTCCGCCGTGCCTCAGTTTGCACTGATTACTCTGATGCTGTCCGAAAAGACCGACGTGGCATGGGTGAAACAGCTTTATCAAGGTCTGCGCAGAGCTGCGGATCGGTTTCGCGTGAGCATAGTCGGCGGCGAAACGAGCAGCACGTCAGGGGCGATGGCCATTTCGGCGAGCGTCATTGGATTCGTTGAACGAGATCGCTGGGTGTCGCGCGGCGGCGCCAAGCCGGGCGACGATTTATTTGTTACCGGACGGCTCGGCGGCGCATGGAAGCGAAAACATTTGCGATTTATTCCACGGCTTATGGAGTCGCGATGGCTTACGAAAAATTTCTCGATCCACGCGATGATGGATTTGAGCGACGGACTGGGGACCGACTTACCGCGCCTGGCGCGCGCCAGCAAAGTTGGATTCAAAATTGAGGCGGAGAATTTGCCGCTTAGTCGCGGCGCAAAAATCAATGATGCAATTTCGAAAGGTGAAGATTACGAATTGTTATTCGCGATTTCGCCTCGCGACAGAGATTGCCTGGCGCGAAAATGGCGAAAAAAATTTCCTCGATTGCCGCTCACGCGCATCGGTTATCTCTCTCAACTCTCAACTAAGAACTACCAACTTCTGCCGCGTGGCTACGTTCATTTCCAACAGCCCAGCTGAAACCGAAGCTATCGGGCAGCAAGTTGCAGAGAACATCGGTGTTGGATCGGTTTTGGCTCTCAAGGGAGAGCTGGGGAGCGGCAAAACGTTGTTCGTCAAAGGCGTCGTCGCCGGGTTGGGCAGCAGCGCGGATGTGACGAGCCCCACATTCACCATCGTGCATGAATATCGAGGAGGGCGACTGCCTGTTTACCATTTCGATCTTTTTCGCATTGAAGATCCACAAGCCCTCGCACGACTTGGTCTCGATGACTACTTTTTTGGCGATGGTATCTCCGTGATCGAATGGGCTGACCGCTTCCCGGAATTTGTTCCCGAACAAGCGCGCTGGATTTTCTTTGAGATAAAGTCGGAAACTCAGCGGGCGATTAGGTTTCAATGAAGATTCTCGCTCTTGAACTTTCCACGTCGCGCGGCGGTCTCGTGTGGCTAGCCGACAATGTCGAAGTTCCCTATGAATGGTCTAACGACCGAAAAAATTCCGCACGCTTGTTCGAGAATCTCAATGCTGTAACGAAAAAGCTTGGCGGGCCTGAGACGATCATCGTTGGACTTGGCCCCGGTTCCTACGCCGGGACGCGCATTGCCATTTCGGCCGCAATCGGGTTGCAACTCTCTTCCGGCGCGCGCCTGATCGGTTTTCCTTCCATCTGTGCCGTAGAATGCGATGCGTTTGAATACTGCACCATTGGGGATGCCCGCAGGAAATCATTTTTCTTCGCGCGCATCCGCGGCCACGAACTCGTAGATGGCCCCACGCTTTTTCCCCAATCGGAGTTACAGGCCAAATTAGAATCCCTCGAGCCGGGGATTCCGATCTTCTCTTCAGAGTCGCTTCCGCAATTTGAGCGCGCTGTGGTTCGCTATCCCTCGGCTCTTGTGCTGGCCAGACTTGCACGAGAGCCGCACCGCAGCTTTTCCTTGCCACCGCTCGAGCCTCTTTATTTGCGCGAGCCGCACATCACTATACCAAAGGTGAAAACAGAAGCATGAAAGGAACCTATCGCTGCTGGGCTGAAATCGATCGAAGCGCGCTGCGGCACAACGCCAGGGTCGTGCGGGAACGAACCGGCTCCGCCGAGATGCTCGCGGTGGTGAAAGCGAACGCTTATGGCCACGGACTACTCGGCGTGGCGCAGACCCTGGCAGATGACGCACAGTTATTTGGCGTCGCAAATCTGGAAGAGGCGTTTGCGCTGCGCCAATCGCTTTCCCATCCCATCGTTATTCTTGGCCCGGCAACTCCGGAGGAGAGATCAGTGATCGCCGAGCGCGGATTTATTCCAACGATCTCCAGTCTCGAAGAAGCGGACGCATTCAATCGGTTCGGACCGGTGGGAATCAATTTCAAAATCGACACTGGAATGGGACGAATGGGCGTAGTGGAACATCAAGCGCTGGAGGTTTTCAAAAAGCTGGCAGCGTTGCCGAATATCAACATTCACAGCATTTCGACCCATATGCCGGTGTCTAGCGAAGATGCGGAATACACGCGTGACCAGCTCGTCCGATTCCGAAACATGATTGAGCAGATTCGCGCTGAATTTCCGGGAACTTACAAGGCGCACGTCCTGCAAAGCGCAGGCACACTAGCGCACAATGCGCAGGCATTCGACATTGTGCGCGCCGGCATCATCCTTTACGGCATTTCGCCCCTGCCGGAGTTTCAGAAACTGCTCAAGTCAGTAATGACGTGGAAGACGCGCATTTGTCTCGTGCGCGACATGCCGAAAGGGAGCTCCGTCAGCTACGGCCGCACCTTCATCACTCCGCGCGAAATGCGGGTCGCAACTTTGTCGGCCGGTTACGCTGATGGTTACCCATGGCAGCTTTCGAATCGTGGCGCCGCCATGTTAGTACGCGGACAGCGCTGCCCACTCCTTGGTCGAGTAACAATGGATCTAATGGTGATCGACGTAACTAACATCGATGATGCGCAGGTGGGCGACGAAGTTGTTCTGATGGGGCGCGATGGAAACGAGGAAATTTCCTGCGCGGAGCTCGCTGAAAAGGCCGGCACAATTCCGTGGGAGATTGTTACCCGCATTGGCGCGCGGGTGCGGCGGGTCTATTTGTGAAATAACCCTCACCGGCGACTTCGTCGTCCGCCTCTCCCTCACCAGGGAGAGGACTGAGGTGAGGGTCGCGAGTAAAGGTAGCTCGATTGGAAACCGTCGCTCTTTGTCCTACCTTTGAGAAATCCGCTTCAACGCTTTAACGAATGCCATGTTCCAAATCATCTTTAATGAGCTGAGCGCAGCTGAGATCTCCGCACTGCCAAAGAGATTGCAGCTTGAGTTACTTGCTGAATTTCAAATTTTGCCTGAGGACCTGGAGCATTTCAATTCGGAGCGATTCGGCATTATAGAGCGCGAGGGAAAAAAATTGTATCGCTACCGCGCGAAAGACTACCGGATTTATTTCGCCAAGACCGACGAGGGAATTAAGGTCCACCGCGTATTACACAAGAACACGTTTCGCGATTTTCTTTTTCGGAGCAAACTGCCTGTGTCCGAGGATGCGCAGCTCGGTGAGACGCGTGAGTTCTGGAAGCTCATCGAGCAAGGCGAAAAGACCCGCCGAATGTAAGATCAGAAAACCTTCAACGCTCAACGTCGGACATCCAACAGGAGCGCAGCGATGTAGGGCGCGTGTCAAACCCGGAGCAACGAAAACAGGTGCTTGGCACAAGCGCCTCTACAATTACTTCATCAACAACACCGAGCGGCTGCGCTTGATCTCGCGCGTGATTTTGCGGTGCATGTATGCTGGCATGCCGGTCACGCGGCGAGGAAGAATCTTGCCGCTTTCACTGACGAATTTTTTCAGGAGATCGGGATTCTTGTAATCGATCGCTTCGAGCGCGATATCGATCCGACGCCGTGGCATGGGTCGATTGGCGCGACGGAACGCGGAACGGCGCTTTGGCGTTTTTGGCTGCATTGATGGCTACTTGGTTTCGCGGTGCAACGTGTGTCGCCGCAAAAAAGGATTGTATTTCTTTTTCTCCAAGCGGTTCGGCGTGCGCGGACTTTTTTTATTTCGCGTCGTCATGTAACGCGAGGTGGGTTTGCCCAGAGCTTTCGCCTCGGTGCATTCAAGAGTGACAATTTCCTGCGCCATTCGTGTTACTCCTTAGCTTCAGTGGGCGTGACTTCCTCTTCCTCGGTTTCGCCGCCTTCCTCGTCAGTCAATCCAAACAACGAGGTGACCGAATGACGGACCCGGGACGCTCTACTTTGTTTTTCGAGCTGTGATTGGCATTCAACAGTGAAACGCGCGAACGGGATTGCTTCGAGTCGCGCATGCGGGATGGATTTGCCAGACATTTCGCACTTGCCGTAGGTCCCCAGCTCGATGCGCTTAAGCGCCTGGTCGATTTCGTAAAGCGCGTCCTGCTCCTGCGAAAGTAAGCTCAACGCAAAATCGCGATCGTACGCGTCGGACCCGGCGTCGGCCTGGTGCATGCCAAATGCCGACGCCTCGCTGCCTTCAGCGCGGGAGCGGAGCGTGCCCTGGGCTACACCGGCCATCGAATCCACCATCGCATCGCGAAGCTCGAGGAGCTTTTGTTTTTGCTTGCGGGTGAACGGATCCAGCTTCTTCTCCCGATGATTCAGACCCAGCAGAATCGCCGGCGACTCTGTGGTCTGTTTTCTGGATTTTGGCGAACGTCGCACGGTTTGTGTGCCACGCGCGCTCCTTTTTGAGGCTGCCTTCTTAGCGGGAACCTTGCGCGCCGCTCGCGCCTTCCGTGCGGCCGATTTCTTTACAGAACTCTTCTTTTTCGATGGTTTTGCCATAGGTGTAAGCGCCCTCTAATCGCCTGGCGCTGGGAAAATGGACGCTTAATTAAGAACATTTCCCTGAGCACGCAAGCGGAGATTTCGTAACGCAGGAATCTATGCTTGTTCCGTCATGCAAGCTGCCAGCCTGCATTATGTTCTTGGGACAGGATGGCCGGTCGACGAGATAGCTCGGATAGCTGCGTTACGAGCTGGCGCTGGAGTAATGCCGCAGGGCAAATTTCCAGAAGAGACGGGACAGCCAAAACACAAGGGTCGATGCGACAACCAGGTGAAGCATCAGTGGAAGCGGTTGCCCAAGTGATTTGATCAGGAGTCGCGCGGGGATGTTCGCGATGATCACCACCGGGATGATCCAGCCAAAGATCAGGCGAAAGAGCCATGGGAAAATCGCGTCCGGATAACGCGCGATGTTCAGAAAATTAAAATAACCGTAAACCAGTCCCTGGGCGCGTATGATCCAGAAGCTCATCGCCGCCAAGCCAAGCATGATGGAGTAATGCACCGCAATCCCGAATCCGAGCGCGGTCACGTAAAGCAGGATGGCTGTTGGACTCGGCACTACTCCCAGGCGCGACAACGATATGCAAACCACCGCGCCGCCGAGCGCCGCGTTGACAATGCTATCGAGCCCGAACTGTTTCGTTGAGACGGCGAACTGGCTGTCGATCGGCAAGACCAGAACGGAATCCAATTTTCCCGTGCGCACCAGCTCTGGAATGTTTGCGACATTGACGAAAAAGAACGCCTGGAAAAGTTGCGCGATCATCTGGTGTGTGCCCACCAGCAGCACCACCTCCCATTTTGTCCAGTCACCAATCCGATCCACATTGCCGAAGATGATGCTAAAAAAAACGATTTGTCCGCAGAACCACAGCACTTCGACGATCATCCACAGGAGAAAATTGGCCTTGAAACTCAGCTCGCGAATGAGCGAGTTGCGCAGCATGATGGAGTAGATTTCGATGTAACGCCGCACCGCTTCCTCCTGTCTCCTAGTTATAGGCGCAGTCAACCGCCACTTGAATGAAACGTTTTTTCCCGTGGATCGCACTCTTCGTCGTGCTGCTCATTGTCGCCTCCGTGGTGCGCCAATGCCACACCGGCGGCGGTGCAAATTATCAGAGCGCAACCGTCACGCGCGGCCCGATTACCCAGGCAGTGACTGCGACGGGCACGCTGAATCCGGTCGTCAACGTGCAGGTGGGCAGCCAGGTCTCGGGGAATATCGCAAAGTTGTTTGTCGATTTTAATTCTCAGGTCAAAGCCGGCCAGGTGGTCGCGCAAATCGATCCCGCGCTGTTCCAGGCAACGGTCACTCAGGGCGAGGGCGATCTGGCTAACGCGCAGGCGGCTCTAGAGCTCGCAAGGGTAAACGCGAAACGCACGCAGGATCTCTTTGCGAGAAAAACCTCCTCTCAAGCGGACCTCGATCAGGCCATGGCAAATCTTCACCAAGCGGAAGCCAACGTGAAA
>JBGPNR010000101.1:0-6920 GCA_041487635.1 Candidatus Udaeobacter sp.
CTCCAGCTTTTGCTTGGAACGTAGTGCATAGTGAAGGCTGGAGCGAGTCCGCCGAAGCTTTAGCGAAGGCGGACCGCCCAAAAGGCCCAAGCTACAGCTGGCAGCCCAGCCTTGAAATGAAGTTGCCCGCAGTAGATGTGCAGTCATAAAGTTTTGCCATGAAGATGAAATTGCTCCTGCCGTGCGCATTCGTTGGGGGTCTCCTCTTTCATGCCGCTTCTGGGGAAGCCGCAAACGAACCAAAAGATAAAACGCCATGGAAGATTACCGGTCAGCTCGAAGAAGCCTGCTCATGTGATGCCGCGTGTCCTTGTTGGTTTAATTCCAAACCAACCAAGATGACGTGCGGCGGAGGCCAGGTGCTCTTCATCGAGAAAGGTAACTATGGCGACGTGAAACTCGACGGCCTTGCCCTCGCAACCATGGGCCAAAGTCCGGAAGGCAAAACGATGATGGAATCGTACGGCAATTGGAACTTTGCCTATTACTACATCGACGAGAAGGCCAACCCGCAGCAACGCAAAGCGCTACAAGCGATCTCTGGAGCAGTGTTGACACCTGGAGTCTCCAAGAAAACCGAAACACGCTACGCCGCAATCACTCGCAAAATCGAGGGCAAAGAACATCAAATCACGATTGGGCAATACGGCACCTTTCATGGTCACCTGGTCGAAGGCGGCATGGGTGGTGCGCCGAAAATTGTAAACCCGCCGGGCGCGGATCCGCTGCATCACCAATACGAACAAGGACGCACGACAAAGATGACTTACAATGATGCGGACCAGAATTGGTCGTGGAGCGACTCCAATTACATGCTCGGCACCTTTAGCATCGACAATGTTGAGTACGAAAAATTCGCGGCTGGTCTGGCGCAGAAAATGGCTGGGATGAAAAACGAGCCGTCGCCCGAGAAGAAATAAGATCGGCGGCGTAGCTTCGCCAAAGGATCTCCGCGAGCCCGAACTTCGGGTGCGCGATGGGCGAACCTTCCCTGGAATCTTTGGGCGAAGAATTTTGCGGCACTCGTATACCGCCGCTAAGGTAATCGAAATGCAAACTGAACAGTTCGCCTACGTCATTGTGACGCCCTACTCGATGCGCAAATCGCGCACCGGTGGCATCGTTGGCCGGCTGATTTCCCGCACGGGACTCGATCTCGTCGGTGGACGCATGTTTGCGCCGAGCGCGGAATTGGCGAAGCGATACGCGGATACGATCGTGACGGAAACCGATCCGCGCCATCGAGCGACGCAGGAGCTGATCCGTAAGTACGTCCTGAAAAATTTCACCGGCGAAAGAAACGGTCAGCAGGCGCGTGTGTTATTCCTCATCTTTCGCGGCCCGGACGCTGTGGAAAGGATTCGGAGCACGGTAGGCCACATTCTGCACGAGCGGACCAGCGGCGAAACGATTCGCGACACATACGGCGATTACATCACAGATGATTCTGGCAAAGTAACTTACTTCGAGCCCGGCGTGCTCGCGGCTTTCGATCCAAACGCGATCGAACGCGATTTGAAGCTCTGGGCGGCGTTTTCCGATTCGGACGGCGGTATCCTGGATCGCAGCGTCCGCTTTCCAGGCGACGCGCAGGTCGAAAAGACACTTGTCCTCATCAAACCCGACAATTTTAGGTTTCCAAATCTGCGCCCGGGCGGAGTCATTGAAGTATTTTCGCGCTCGGGGCTCACCATCATCGGCTTCAAGGTCCATCGAATGAGCGTCGCCCAAGCGGAGGAGTTCTACGGGCCCGTGCTGCCAGTCCTTGAGAAAAAACTCAGCCCAAAGAGCGGCCGCGAAAACTGGGAAAGCATTATCGAATTTATGGCTGGCCGAAAGCCCGGCGAATGTCCCCCGGACGAGCGCGATGCTCCTGGAACTGAAAAATCGATCGCGATCGTGTATCAGGGCGTAGATGCGGTGCGCAAGATTCGCGACGTGCTTGGCCCGACTGATCCGGCCAAAGCCCCACCTGGATCCATTCGCAGAGAGTTCGGCCAGACGATTATGGTCAATGCCGCGCATGCGTCGGATTCGATCGAGAACGCGAAGCGCGAAATGGCGATCGTCCAGATTAATGAGAATAATTTCAAACCTCTGATTGAAAACTTCTATCGCCACCAATAGTTTGCGCTCCCATTTTGAATAAGCTTACCACCATGGAAATTTCCGAACGCGCGGCCCAACTGACTCCCTCGCTCACTCTCTCGATCGATAGCAAAGCTAAAGCCATGAAGGCGGAAGGCATTGACGTGTGCGGCTTCGGCGCAGGCGAACCGGATTTTGACACGCCGGAGCACATCAAAAAAGCCGCTATCGATGCATTGGAGGCCGGCTTTACCAAATATACACCCAGCGCCGGCATCCCGGAGCTGCGGCAGGCCATCGCGGAAAAATTGGCGGCTGATAACGGCCTAAGTTATCGTTCCGCCCAAGTCATCGTAAGCAACGGCGCGAAGCATTCGTGCTACAACGCGATCCTCGCAACATGCCAGCCGGGCGACGAAGTCATCATCCCGGCGCCATACTGGGTCAGTTACCCGGACATGGTCAGGTTAGCCGGCGCCGAACCCGTGATTGTGCCCACTAGCGAACGGAACTCCTGGAAGATGCGGGCCGAAGACTTCGAAAATGCAATGACACCGCGCACCAAGATGTTGATTATGAACAGCCCCTGCAATCCGACTGGCTCCGTTTATACAAGTGAGGAATTGCAGGCAATCGTTGAGGTCGCGGCCGAGGAAGACATTTACATTTTGTCCGACGAGATTTACGAGAAACTCGTTTACGACGACCTCAAACACGTCAGCATCGCGTCGCTGTCGAAAGAAGCGTACGACCTCACCATCACCATCAACGGATTCAGCAAATCCTACGCCATGACAGGTTGGCGGCTCGGTTATCTGGCGGCGCCGGAAGCAGTGGCCAAAGCGGTCGATTCGATCCAGAGCCACACCACTTCTAATCCGTCCTCATTTTCGCAGTATGGCGCGCTTGCCGCATTGAAAGGTGATCAACAACCACTCGCCGATATGCGCGAGGAATTCGATATGCGTCGCAATTACATGTTCGACCGCGTCTCAAAGATTTCGAACGTTACGGCGGTCAAACCTCAGGGCGCATTTTATGTGCTGGTGAACATCAGTCAGCTGGGGCTCACTTCTCAAAATTTCGCCGACCGCTTACTGAGCAAAGCGAACGTCGCAGTTGTTCCTGGAGCGGCCTTCGGAGACGATCGCACAATCCGGCTCAGTTACGCCACAAGCCTTGACGTAATCAAAAAAGGTCTGGATCGCTTTCAGGACTTTTGTCGGACCTTATAATTGCAGATTGCCGATTTCAGATTGAGGCAACGCCGCTTTCGATCTGCAATCTGAAATCTTAAATCTGCAATGGGTTTTCTAGCGCTCATTCTGCACGCGCATCTCCCGTTCGTTCGGCATCATGAGCATGAGAACTTTCTCGAAGAAGACTGGTTCTTCGAGGCGGTCACGGAGACTTACATCCCTTTGGTTCGGATGATGCAACGGCTACTGGACGACTCTGTTCCATTCAAACTCACGATGTCCCTCACGCCAACGCTGTGCGCGATGCTTCAGGATAAGCTCCTGCGCGAGCGCTATGTGCAGCATCTCGATAATTTGATCGATCTCAGCGCGCGCGAACAAGAGCGGAACCGCAATCATTCGCAGCTTCGCGAACTCCCAGACTTTTACTTCAAAATGTTTTGCGAAACTCGTGCGTTTTTTGCCGATGAACGAAAGTGTGATCTCCTGTCTCTTTTTCGCGAACTGCGAGACGCCGGTGCGCTCGAAATCATCGCCAGCGCTGCCACGCACGGCTTGCTTCCCATTCTTCAACAGCAAGTGCCTCAAGCAGCGCGTGCGCAAATTTTGATCGGCCGCGACGTTTATCTGGATTTTTTTGGCGCGGAGCCAAGCGGTTTTTGGCTTCCGGAATGCGCCTACGTATCCGGCTTGGAAGCAATTTTACAGCAAGCGAATATTCGTTGGTTCGTTCTGGATGCACACGGCTTGTTACATGGAACACCGCGCCCGTGCCGGTCGATTCATGCGCCGTGTTTTACGCCTGCGGGGCCGGCGGCATTTGCACGCGACGGCGACTCAAGCCGACAAGTCTGGAGCGCGAGTGAAGGCTATCCCGGACACCCAGCCTATCGCGATTTCTATCGCGACATCGGTTTCGATCTTCCCATGGAACATTTGGGGCCTGTTGCGCGTGGAATTAGAAAATTCTCCGGTGTGAAATACCACCGTATCACCGGACGTACTACTGAGAAAAAGGGGTACGATCGCGCAGTGGCGGAAAAGACCGCGGCGGAACATGCGAGTGATTTTCTGAAACACTGCCGGCAGCAAATTCGCGAAATCAGCGAATTCGGTTTCGACCCGATTGTCGTGGCCCCATTTGATGCAGAATTGTTTGGGCATTGGTGGTTCGAGGGACCGATTTTCCTCGAACAACTTATTCGATTAGCCGCAAACGAACGAGATTTTCGACTTACCACGCCAAGTGAATACCTGGCGACGCATCCGACACAGCAAATCATTGAGCCTGCAGCTTCAACATGGGGCGAGAACGGCCATCTTGGCGTGTGGCTCGATCCGAGTAACGCCTGGATTTATCCGCACCTGCACATTGCAGCTCAGAGGATGAGTGAAGCTGCGCGCAAGCATGCAGAAAACTGCAGGCAATTCGCGGATCGCGTGCTCAAACAACTCACGCGCGAACTTTTGCTCGCGCAATCCAGCGACTGGGCATTTTTAATGAAAACCGGGACTGCTCGTGAGTACGCCATCAAACGAACCACCGATCATCTTGCTCGCTTCAGCCGGTTACACGATCAGTTTGTTATCAATGAGGTTGATGAAGAATTTCTGCGCGACTGCGAATCGCGTGACAACCTTTTTCCAAACGTGAATTGGCGGTATTACATCTAGGCCACTTGTCATTCCGCGCGAAGTCGCTTGCCCCGCTGTAGCTTTATGCGAAGGCTGGGAGGAATCTCTCGATACTTTTTTGGCAAAGTACGAGATGTCTCGACTTCGCTCGACATGACAAGAAAAATCAATTTTGTATTTCTGGTAGCCACTTTGGCTTCTGTCGCTGCCGCGCAGGAATCGCCAACCCCCACTTCTTCGGCGATCCCGGGGGAATCTCCTTCGCCTCTGATCTCACCAGAAGAATCTGTCACACCCTCCCCAGCTTCAGAGCAAACGCCTTCAGCTTCACCTGCCAGGACTGTCCGCATTAGCTTCGTTCCGCCGCCATTAGAAGGATCGATCAGCCTCGGCGTTTATGATAAAGCCGGCAAACTGGTGCGCATTCTGCATGCGGAAGCAAATCTGAGCGAGTTTACAACCGGCGCGGACGCTCTGGTAACCCAGTGGGATGGCAAAAATGACGATGCCGAAGATTTGCCCACCGGAAAATATCGAGCTCGCGGCTACCTGGTTGGTCCTCTTAAAGTGCAAGATCTAGGCCAGGTCGCGGAGTCTCCGCCTCAAAACAGTCCTGCCGGCGTTAAAGTGAAACTTATGCCAAATCCGCTGGCGGCCGATAAACGATCGATGATCGAGGTAGCCGCCGGATTTGACAGTGACGGAAGTTATTTGGAAACGGCAGATGGCCTGCCGTTGTTCACGGTAAGCGAGTCACCGAATTTAACGCGCGTGCTGGTTGTAAAGAGTGGCGACAAGTCGGTCGATATTTGGCAGGATGACGGCTCCGGTTTTCATCGATTCCGCATCCCAAATCTCGATAAAATGATGGCCTTTGATTGCGGGGAATTTGAGCTGAGATAAGGAGATCTCATTAACACCTCGCTTCAGCGAGGTGTATGTGCGGTGCTGATGATGTGGACCGCTTTTAGCGGTTTGTCGAGAATGTAGGGAAAAACCGCTAAAGCGGTTAGGAGTCTGCGTTAGACGTAGTAGCACCTTGCTGAAGCAAGGTGTTAAAGAGAGCTCCAGCGCCAATCCTCGTTGGCGCAACCGCTGGTCATGGATCAGAATCTCTGCTAGTTAACCGTGCATGGCCTCGACGCTCGAATTTCAGCAGACGCTTGCCAAGCCGGCGAGCTTTAGCGGCACTGCTCTGCACACGGGCGAAAAAGTCACCCTCAAAGTTCAGCCCGCGCCAGTCGATCACGGGATCAAATTCAAACGCAAGGATTTGCAGGACGAGCCTACGATTGACGCGAAGATCGAAAATCTGAAGACCGTAGAGCGCGCCACGACCATCGGCGAAGGCTCGGTGCGAGTGCATACAGTCGAGCATGTCTTGGCCGCGCTTTGGGCGATGGGCGTGGACAACGCTGTGGTGGAGATGGACGCAAACGAACCGCCGATTGGTGACGGCAGTGCGCAGGGTTACGTCGATTTGATCAGGAAAGCCGGTGTCACAGCGCAGGACGAGCCGCGAAAGTTTTTCGATGTGCGCGAAATCGTGCACGTCGAGTCGAAAACGGGCACGCTTCTTATTCTGTTGCCGGACGAAAAGTTTCGCATCTCGTGCACACAAGCCGGACCAAACAATCAATTCACGCAGTTTTTGTCCATGGAAGTCACGCCCGCAGGTTTCGAACGCGAAATCGCTCCGGCGCGCACATTTGTCTACTACGAGGATGTTGAGCCACTCATGGATAAAAATCTGATCAAGGGGGGCAGCCTCGAAAACGCGATTGTCGTGCGCGGCGAGGCGGTCTTAAGCAAGGAACCATTGCGTTTTTCAGACGAATTCGTACGGCACAAAATCCTCGATATTATCGGCGATCTCGCGCTAGTCGGTCGGCGTATCCGCGGTCACGTGGTGGCGGTGAAGCCCGGACATGCTGCGAATGCGGAATTGGCTCGCGCGCTCGCTCGCGAGCAGACGCGGAGGAGCGCGATGAGCGCACC
>JBGPNR010000102.1:0-6910 GCA_041487635.1 Candidatus Udaeobacter sp.
CACGACCAGATGCTCGAAGCGCGCCGGGAAGAACTCCAACAAGAGGGAGACATTCTTTGAGCCTTGTCTCAGCGGAGGCCGAAACCGAAACGGTCGCGGCCGAGCGATCTCATTTGCACTCGAGCCCAGCGCGTGCGGAACGCTTGCTTGCTCGTTTTCATCAACTCAGAAATTTTACTGATGCGCTGTGCGCCGGTCTCGAACCAGAAGACTGCGTCGTGCAATCGATGCCCGACGTTAGCCCGACAAAATGGCACCTCGCCCACACAACTTGGTTTTTCGAGACATTTATCCTGAAAAAATTTGTCCCGGGATATCGCCCCGAAATTCCTGAGTACGCTTATCTTTTCAATTCGTACTACAATGCGGCCGGTGACATGCACCGGCGCGATCTGCGCGGATTAATTTCCCGCCCAACAGTAACGGAAGCCCAGCGCTATCGCGCTTCGATCGATTCGCACATCGAGAATCTGCTTTTCGATGCCGATGAGAAATTGCTCGATGACATCGAACCGATTCTCGTCCTGGGCAGGCATCATGAGCAACAACATCAGGAATTGCTCATCACGGACATCAAGCACGTGTTCGCGCAGAATCCGCTCCACCCTGTTTTTCGAGCAGGTAGGGCGCGTCACTCCGCGCGCGCCGAAGAACGGACGGCAACGGAGTGCCGTCCCTACCGTTTCGTCGATTTCGAGGAGGCCACCGTCGCGATTGGCCATGACGGCCGTGGCTTCGCCTACGACAACGAAGGGCCGCGGCATCAAGCGCTGATTCCCGCATTTTCGCTGGCCTCGCGGCCGGTAACGAACGGCGAGTACATCGCATTCATCGAAGGCAATGGTTACCGGCGACCGGAGTTCTGGCTGTCGCTCGGATGGATGACAGTGAACGAACAACGCTGGCAAGCGCCGCTTTACTGGACCAAACACGATGGCGCCTGGTGGCATTTCACGTTATCAGGTTTTCGCCCCGTCGATGAAGCCGAGCCGGTGACGCATGTGAGTTATTTCGAAGCTGACGCGTATGCGAACTGGGCGGGCGGGCGTCTCCCGACAGAATTTGAGTGGGAGCGCGCTGCACTGGATTGTCCGATCGACGGAAATTTCGTCGAGAACGAAAATTTTCATCCGCGGATGTCGACCACTTCAGAAGATGATCAAGGTCTTCGCCAAATGTTCGGTGACGTCTGGGAATGGACGCGCAGCGCCTACTCTCCTTATCCCGGTTATCGCGCAGCCCCTGGCGCGCTCGGTGAATACAACGGGAAATTCATGTGCAATCAATACGTGTTGCGTGGTGGCTCCTGCGCCACATCACGGAGCCATATCCGCCGCACCTATCGCAATTTCTTTCAACCGGAAAAACGCTGGCAGTTTACAGGCATCAGACTCGCACGCGATCCACAATGAATTGGTAGGGCGCGACCGCCGGACGCGCCGCTGCGTTTCCAATCCCACAATGGCCGGAGATTCCTTAACCGCCCCGCAGCAGATTTCCACGCTAGAATCGTCGGATTTTCTTGCAAATGTTATTGCCGGGCTTTCCAGCAGTCCGCGGACGCTTCCGTGCAAATATTTTTACGATGAACGGGGAGCGATGTTGTTCCAAAAAATTTGCGAGCTGCCAGAATATTACATCACCCGGACCGAGATCGACATTCTGGATCGAAACCGCGCCGAGATCGCATCGCAGCTCGGACCGAGTGTCGAGCTGATCGGACTCGGCACCGGAGCCGGCACCAAGACGCGTATTCTGGTCGAAGCGCTCAAGGACCCTGCCGTTTACATCCCTGTTGATATCTCGGAGAAGCAACTGCGTGAATCGACTGCTCTTTTCCAGAAAATTTTTCCCGACCTGGAAATCCTGCCGGTTTGTGCCGACTACCTGCAGCCGGTGGTGCTGCCTACACCAAGTCACAAAGCTGCGCGTAATGTTGTTTATTTTCCCGGATCTACCATCGGCAACTTCGAACCGAATGAAGCCGTGGAATTCCTACGTCGCGTTGCCAATGTTTGCAGGGAAAATGGCGGCCTGCTCATCGGCGTTGATTTAAAAAAGGATCAGCATGTGATCGAAGCCGCTTACAACGACCGCGCTGGGATTACTGTGCAGTTCAATTTGAACTTATTAGCGCGCATGAATCGCGAAGTGGGCGCAGATTTCGATCTGGATCAATGGCGGCATCGAGCCATCTACAATTCGAGTGCCGGTCGCATCGAAATGTATCTCATCAGCGAAATCGATCAGTTTGTTCATCTTGACGAACACAAGTTCCATTTCCGTCGGGGCGAAAAGATCACCACCGAGTATTCCTACAAATACGCGCCGGAAGAATTTGCCGCGCTCGCCGGCAAAGTCGGATTCGAGTTTGTTCGAATGTGGACTGACAATGCGCGGCTGTTTGGCGTTTTCTATTTCATGGTCACAACGTGAGGCAGACAATCCTGTCTGCAGGTAGCGCGTTTGCAGACCGAGAACTTGCAGGCAGGATTGCCTGCATCACTCGTCAGCAATGAGCGCGCTGATTCGACTTACCGACGTAAGCAAACGCTACGGGGATGCAGCGGCGTTGCATCCCACGAATCTCTCGATTGAACGTGGCAAAACTACTGTGCTCATCGGCCCCAGCGGATGCGGCAAATCAACTTTGCTGCGTTTGATCATTCACCTGATCGAGCCGGATTCTGGGTCGATCACGTTCGGCGGCGAACCGATTACGTCCGACAACATTGACGCCTTGCGGCGCCGGATCGGTTACGTGATCCAGGAGGGCGGCCTGTTCCCACATCTAAGCGCGCGCGCCAATGTCGTCTTGATGGCGCGCCACGTTGGAAAATCCCAGGAGGAAATGCACCGGAAGCTCTTGGAATTATGCGAACTAACAAGATTTTCCGACAATCTGCTCCCGCGATATCCGGTTGAGCTTTCCGGTGGCCAGCGACAGCGCGTCAGTTTGATGCGCGCTTTGATGCTTTCTCCACAATTGCTGTTGCTCGACGAACCACTCGGCGCACTGGATCCGCTCGTACGTGCTGCGTTGCAAAAGGATCTCAAGGAAATTTTCGCGCGCTTACAGCAGACGGTGCTGTTCGTCACTCACGACTTAGCGGAGGCGATTTATTTCGGCGACGAAATTGTGCTTATGAATGGAGGCCGCATCGTTCAAAAAGGTTCGGTAACAG
Organism: Candidatus Udaeobacter sp.; assembly: GCA_041487635.1. Taxonomy (GTDB): domain Bacteria; phylum Verrucomicrobiota; class Verrucomicrobiia; order Chthoniobacterales; family UBA10450; genus Udaeobacter. Next base: position 3,186 of record JBGPNR010000102.1, read on the forward strand.
ATCTTCGCGAAAAACCGGCCGACCCGTTCGTTTTGGAGTTCATTAACGCCCAACGCGGAGTCGCTCTCACATGAATTCGGCTCACCCCGTGCTGGTACGGCGCGACCGCCGGGCGCGCCGCGCAGGTTCGCTCTGCAAGCCATCGCTCCCAATTGTTCTGTTTTTCACAGTTCTATTCTCTGCAAACGCGCAGCCCATCATCATCGGTTCCAAAAAGTTCACCGAGTCTTATGTGCTGGGGGAAATCGCCAAGCGCACCCTGACCGATGCCGGAATCCCAGCGGAACATCGCCAGGGCATGGGCGGCACCATCATTCTCTGGCAAGCGCTGCGTGGCGGACAAATCGATGTCTACCCGGAATACACCGGGACAATTGCGCAGGAGATCCTAAAGAGCGATCGATTGTTATCGCTCGACCAAATCCGCGATTCGCTTGCAAAATTTGGCGTGGCCATGACGGAGTCGCTCGGGTTTAACAACACCTACGCACTGGTGATGCGACGCAGTGAAGCGCAACAACTCGGCCTACGAACCATCAGCGACCTGCGAAAACACCCCGAATTGAAGATCGGGCTGACCCACGAATTCCTGGACCGGCAGGACGGCTGGCAACCGTTGCGCGAGCGTTACGCGCTGCCTCAGCGAAACGTCATCGGCATCGAACACGCGCTTGGTTACAGCGCGCTTGCAAACGGCTCAATTAACGTAAAAGACGCCTACTCCACCGATGCGAAGATAGAACAAAACGATCTCGTCGTTCTCGAGGACGACCTTCAATTCTTTCCAAAGTATGAGGCAGTCCTTTTGTTTCGATTGTCCATGCCCACGAATGCAATCGCGGCACTGCGTCGTTTGGAAGGAACGCTGGATGAAAAACGTATGGTTCGCCTCAATGCGGAAGCGGAGCGCACAAAAAATTACACGAGAGCGGCAAACTTGTATTTTGAACGCGGCGCAGGATCGGGCAATACCGCGGGCGAATCGTTCCCGCAGAAACTCGCGCGCTGGACACTTCGCCATCTGCAGCTGGCTGGATTTTCTCTAATGCTTTCGGTGATCTTCGGCATTCCGCTTGGCATCGTTGCCAGTCGCGGTGGAGCGATTGGGCAGGCTATTCTCGGTTTTGCAAGCATCGTGCAAACAATTCCAGCACTCGCTTTGCTCGCTTTGCTTGTGCCTCTTCCTTTTTTCGGAATCAGCATCCGCACGGCCATTGCCGCGCTTTTTCTCTACGGATTGCTGCCGATCGTGCGGAACACTGCAAGCGGTCTGCAGGATATCCCGCGATCGCTGCGCGAATCGGCCATCGCATTGGGACTCAGCCCAACCACGCGGCTCTGGGAAATTTATCTACCTATGGCGTCCCGTTCGATTTTATCCGGAATCAAGACCAGCGCGGTGATCAATGTCGGGACCGCGACACTCGCGGCATTGATTGGAGCCGGAGGCTTGGGCGAGCCGATTTTGAGCGGTCTTAACTTGAACGATCACGTAACCATCCTTGAAGGCGCGATTCCAGCAGCCCTCCTCGCGCTGCTGGTCCAATGGTTTTTCGATTTGCTTGATCGTGTTCTGATTCCAAAAGGGCTGCGCTTGTAGGTGGATCGGCTTGTCCTCAGGATGATGTCTGTCGCCGAAGTCGCAGATTAAAAATCAGGCGGGAGAGCCGCATTTCATTTGTCAACGCGTTGAGGACAACGCGTTCCACCTTTGCTCATTCGCGCGGCCACGTTTACTTAGACGCATGCCAATTGCGTCAATTAATCCGGCGACGGGCGAAAAGCTGCAGGACTTTTCTCCTTTCGACGACACGGAAATCGAGAGACGGCTGAACCTCGCGGAAAAGGCATTCAGGAAAAATCGGCGAACTACGTTCACCGAGCGTTCGGAGCTTTTGGAAGCCACAGCGGAGTTGTTATTCCAAGAAAAGAAAAAATTCGCGGCGATCATCACGCTCGAGATGGGAAAGTTGTTTCGCGATTCGGTAGCAGAAATCGAGAAATGTGCGCGCGGCTGCCAATTTTACGCTGAGAACGGCGAGCGATTTTTGGAGGACGAGGCAGCGCAGACCGACGCCGCTGAAAGTTACGTGCAGTATCAACCGCTCGGACCGGTTCTCGCAATCATGCCGTGGAATTTTCCTTTCTGGCAGGTATTTCGATTTGCCGCGCCGGCGCTAATGGCAGGCAATGTTGGTTTGCTGAAACATGCGTCGAACGTTCCGCAATGCGCGTTGGCCATTGAACAAATCTTTTGCCGCGCCGGATTCGACGAGGGCGTTTTCCAAACGTTGCTAATCGAACCGGAGCAGACTGAAAAGATAATCGTCGATTCCCGCGTGAAAGCGGTAACGCTGACTGGCAGCGAAAAAGCCGGGAGCGCAGTGGCGAGCACCGCAGCGCGAGAGATCAAGAAAAGCGTGCTCGAGCTCGGCGGAAGCGATGCGTTCATTGTGATGCCGAGCGCGGACTTCGAGCGGGCGTTGAGCACAGCAGTCAAAGCGCGCACCATTAACACTGGGCAATCGTGCATCGCGGCAAAACGATTTGTGATTGCAGACAAAATTTACGATGAGTTTCTTAATCAATTCGTTGATCGCATGCGGGCCCTCAAGGTAGGCGATCCCATGGATGAACCGACTGAGCTCGGTCCACTCGCGACCGAACACATCCTGCAAGGCGTGCACGATCAGGTCCAGAAATCGATCGCTGCAGGCGCAAAACTGTTGACTGGCGGCAATCGGATTCACGGCCCCGGATTCTTCTACGAGCCGACTGTTCTTGTCGATGTGCCAAAGGAATCGCCGGGCTACCGCGAAGAAGTGTTTGGGCCGGTCGCGTCTATTTTTCGCGTACGCGATGCCAATGACGCGATCGGCCTGGCAAACGATACCACATTCGGTCTAGCAGCCAGTGCGTGGACGAATGATCCCCAAGAGCGGAGACTGTTTACGTCGGAGTTGGATACTGGTATGGTTTTCATCAACGCGATGGTCGCTTCCGATCCTCGCCTGCCATTCGGCGGAGTAAAACGCTCCGGTTTTGGCCGCGAGCTCGGGTCCGCCGGAACACGCGAGTTCACAAACACCAAGACAATTTGGATTTCGTGAGAGATGGGCTCGAATCAATGATTCACCAACTCCAGGAAACGCCACCGTAAAAGGAGCGCCCGTCGCCAGGATGAAAAATCTCAGGATTCGGTTCCGTGCGTGCGTCGGCGATCACATCGATCGAGGCCGCGTAGTGCTGATTTGTCAGGTTCCTGCAATCGATAAAGACTGAGAATCCGTTCGTCCGTCGAAATCCGGCACGGAAACCAAGAAGCACATAACTATCCGCAAAAAGCGTGTTCGCCTCATCAACTGGATAAGGCGAAAGGTTACACTGCAGGTTTGGACCCACATAGAAACCAGACGGGCTTTCGTAAAGCAATTGCGCTTCATAAACATGGATCGGAATTCCCGGGATCCGATTGTCGCCGTAAACAGCGTTCTGATCGAAATGGAAATCGTTGAGCGTGTAGCTCTGATCGAGTGACAAACGATCGCCTGAGCGATTCGACTGCTTTGGGACCAGGATATCCCGAAGCAATTCAACTTCCAGGCTTGCCTCGATTCCTTGATGATTTGTGCGCGGCACGTTCCTAGTGCCAATATCGTTCCCGAAGGCGTCATTGACCTCGAGCAATTCATTACGAAACCACGAGCGATAAAGTGACAACTCCC
>JBGPNR010000103.1:0-6825 GCA_041487635.1 Candidatus Udaeobacter sp.
CATCTCTGGACTATTAACTCACCGGCCGAGCAGATAATCAGAGATTCTTCGCTGCGCTCAGAATGACACCAAGCTACAAACATCATGAAAAGAAAAGGACCGCGGCGTGAAGGATTTCAATCATGCGATCTATTTCCCCCATCGTGTTGTAGAAGTAGAAGCTGGCGCGAGTGGTCCCTGACACACCAAACCGGCGCATCAGCGGCTGGTTGCAATGATGTCCACCGCGCATAGCCAACCCGTACTGATCTGCAAAAGTGGTCAGATCGTGCGGATGCGCAGAGTCCATGACAAACCCAACGAGGGCACCGCGTTCTTCCTTTGGACCAAACACGCGAGTTCCCGGCAATTCCGTGAGGCGCTCGGTTGCATAGCGCGCAAGCTCCGAATCGTGTTCGAAAATTGCCGCCCGCCCGATCCCCTCAATGTAATCAATCGCAGCCGCGAGGCCGATGGCTCCCGCAATATTTGGCGTTCCGCCCTCGAACCGATGCGGCGCCTTCTTGAACGTGCTCTTGTCGAGAGCGACGCTTACGATCATTTCGCCACCACCGTGCCACGGCGGCATCGAATCCAAGGCCCCCGCTCGTCCGTAGAGCACGCCGATTCCAGTCGGACCACACATCTTGTGTCCGGAAAACGCCAGGAAATCGCAGCCCAATTCGCGCACATCGAGTGGCAAATGCCCGATGCTTTGCGCAGCGTCCACGAGTGTGAGTGCGCCCATTGCGCGCGCCTGTTCGCAAAGCTCGGCGACTGGATTGATTGTGCCGAGCGAATTTGAAACATGCGTAAAGGCAAACAACTTCACCTCGGGCGTGAGCAGCGCAGCGAGCTGCTCGAGCTCGAGAGTCCCGTCATCGCAAACTGGGACAAAGCGGAGCCGCGCACCTGTTCGTTCGGCTAACAATTGCCACGGCACAAGATTGCTGTGGTGCTCCATCACCGTCAGTAGGATCACGTCACCTTCGCGAATAAATTTTCCGCCCCACGCCTGAGCGACAAGGTTAATGCTCTCCGTGGTTCCGCGCGTGAAGATGATTTCCTCAGCACTCGCCGCGCCGATGTATTCTGCGACGCGTTGCCGCGCACTTTCGTAAGCGTCTGTTGCCCGCGAGCTAAGAGTGTGCAGTCCGCGATGGACGTTCGCATTGTCATGCTCGTAAAAATTCCGAAGCGCCTCGATGACCGCGCGCGGCTTTTGCGATGTTGCCGCGCTATCGAAGTAAATCAGCGGATAGCCGTGGGCCCGCTCGTGCAGAATCGGGAAATCTTCGCGAAGCGCGGGCCAATCCACACTGATGCTGGCACTTTTGTGCACCCTGTAATCTGCTCCACGCGCTGCTCTGCGCCACTTCTATTCGAGGAGATTAAAGAACTAAAACAGCTACTTACATTAGCGGCTACAGAAAGCGACACCGGAATGCGCGTGTGTGGGTGGAACGCGTTGTCCTCAACGCGTTGGCAATAATCCGGCTTTGCCGCCGATGTTTGCACTTTCGGCGATTACCTAATGGCATCGTCTTCGGAGAAGCCGATCCACCTTTCGCACACGCGATGGTCTGCCGCTATTTCAACTCTTCGTTTACTTCACCAAACGCGTTCACCGCGAATTCCAAGTCTTCGCGGGAATGCCCGGCAGAGACTTGGGTGCGGATACGTGCGGTGCCGTGCGGCACGACCGGATAGAAAAAGCCGATCACATAAACGCCTTTTTCCAACATGCGCGCGGCGAATTTCTGCGACTTCGCTGCGTCGCCGATCATGATCGGCACGATCGGATGCACTCCAGGCTTGATGGTCAGGCCGCGCTCGGTTAAAGCGGCGCGAAAATATTTTGTGTTTGCTTCGAGCTTGTCGCGCAATTCTGTCGATGCGCTGAGAAGTTCGAGCGCTTTCAATGACGCTGCGACCACCGGTGGCGCGATCGTGTTCGAGAACAAGTACGGCCGCGAGCGTTGCCGCAAAAGATCGGCAATCTCTTTGCGACCACTGGTGAAACCGCCGCTGGCGCCGCCGAGCGCTTTGCCCAGCGTTCCAGTGATAATGTCGATCCTGCCCATCACGCCGCGATATTCGTGTGTGCCGCGCCCCGTTTTGCCGAGGAAACCGGTGGCGTGCGCGTCGTCGATCATGGTGAGCGCGCCATATTTTTCTGCGAGATCGCAAATCTCCGCCAGATTTGCAATCGTGCCGTCCATCGAGAAACAGCCATCGGTGGCGATCAATCGAAACCGCGCATCCTTTGCCGCGCGTAATTGCGCTTCGAGATCAGCCATGTCGTTGTGCTTGTACCGAAAGCGTTGCGCTTTGCAGAGCCGAATACCGTCGATGATGCTGGCGTGATTTAGCTCATCACTGATCACCGCGTCTTTGTCGCTGAGCAGCGTTTCGAACAAACCGCCATTGGCGTCGAAGCATGACGGATAAAGAATTGTCTCTTCCGTCCCCAGGAATTTCGAGAGCGCGACCTCCAGCTCCTTGTGAATGTCCTGCGTCCCGCAGATAAAACGCACGCTGGCCATTCCAAAGCCGTGCGTATCGAGCGCCTCTTTCGCAGCCGCGATGAGCGCCGGATGATCGGCGAGCCCGAGGTAATTGTTTGCGCACATATTGAGCACCCGTTTGCCGCCAGTAATAGAGATGTGCGCCTCCTGCGGGCTGGTTATGACACGCTCGGTTTTGAACAGACCTTGCGACTTAATTTCTTCCAGTGTGTGAGAAAGTTGGGTTTCGAATTCTGCGACCATAGATGAGCGATAACTAAAATGACGAACCACGAATGTCGAATGACGAAGCAATGAGCGACGCCCTGTCCGGAGCGAAAAAATTCGTCTTGCGCCGATTGTGAATAGCTGTTAATAACTTCGCTGGCGATCCACCTTGACCTACGCGCAACGTCGTAATCTCGCCTTAGCCGTTCTCGCGGCATTCATCGCCCTTCTTCTCCTCAGCGCCTGTGGAACGAGCCAGCGCGCGTTGCCCGTATACGAGCGTCCGCTATCGAAAACGGATTTCCAAAATGTTCGCACAACCGCGTACACGCACACCGAGTCCGACCACCGCGAATACAGCAATCACAATGCGCTCGGCGGCGAATTGCACGCGGCGGATCCGCCGATCCACCGGGCCGCAGCGGTCACGCGTGCAACCCTGGCGTATGAAGTTCCTCGCGCTGTTCCAGTGGACGAGACCGCTTCGCATTCGCCACAACTCCAACCGTTCTCAATGGAAGAAACGCGAACGGTCACGCGTACGTCGAAACGCACGGCGAAAACACCGCGAAGCTTGAAGCGCGCTGTAGCGGTGTCGCGACCGCCGCAGATCGGCAGTGCCGCTGCTGATTGGTCGCGCTGGCCGGCTGGCACGGTTTTTCGTCTGCGTTCCACCGGACAAAATTACCGCGTGGAAGATTACGGCTGGGCGCTTTCCGGTCGCAACACGATCGACCTCTACATGGCGAACCAGCGCGAGATGAATTCCTGGGGCGCACGTCAGCAGACGATCGAAATTCTGCAATGGGGCGATCCGGAGGAGAGCTTACAATTCCTGCGGCGGCACCAGGACTACAGACACATCAAGCGCATGGTACTCGAGCTCGAAGGCCGCGATAAAGAAGCCGCCAAGCTGCGGTAACTTGGCTGGCGCTATCGATAAAAGTTTTCGCAGCTTGCGCAAATTTTGTCGGTTGTGTTTCGTCCCGCAGTCGCGGGACTGTTGGAGTGCGTGCGCGTCCTCGCGTCGCTTTTTGGGGAGCAGCCCCCTTGGTCGAAAAGCGATGCGAAGACGCCTCGCACTCCCAAAGCACTTCCCGCACAAAGGCCAGCAGGCAGTGCGAAATGCCATGGACACATTCTGCTCTATCGGTGTTATCAGCGTAATCCGTGGTTAAATTTTTGGTTGTGGCGGAGCCGCCCTGTGGAATCCACAATTAAAAATAGTTAATCGAGATTCCTCGACTCCGCGGAGTTTAGCCTGAGCGATCCCGCTGACGCGGGAGAGTCGAAGGGGCATCGCTCACAATGACAAACAAAAAGCCACATCTTCGCACCGGATCGCTCATTTTTTGCGTTGGCCAATGCCGCAAGGGCGATGGCAGCGGCGGCGGTACGATTTTCGACGCAGAGTTTGCTCAGGATGCGTTCGACGTGCTTCCAGCTCGTTCCGCTGCATGCGCTGAGGATCACGCCGATCTCTTTAAGTCATATGTTCTTGGTGGGGCAACAACGGGAGGCGGCATCTCGAATCCACACCGGGCGGAACGCGTCCGGCCATCCGCACGCCCAAAACCGGTTGATTGAACAGGTCAACCACGGTGCGTCTTTCCAGTCGGTGGCGGTCGCCGTTCCTACACTAGTGCTGGATTTCGACTTAGGGACAGATCCGCGCGTTATCCGCTGAATTCGCAATCGTTGAGATTCTTGCGAAGGGAAGCTGCTGTGCCTGTGCCTGCTACGTTGCAGCGTTTGGCGAAGGCGGGTGGGCGTTCGCAGTTCAAGCGGCTTACTTGGAGAGGAATTGCGCTGTCGAATTACCACTTGCTAAAAATTACGTAAACAAGATGATTAGCGCCGGTGAATCCGGATAATCCCGCTGCCCGTCGGCCCTCGCACGGTCGTTTCGCTACGACACGCTGGAGCGTTGTGCTTTCCTGCGTGGACGCGGACGGGGGCACGCAGAAGATGCACAAGGCGCTGGCGGAACTTTGCAAAATATACTGGCGACCGGTCTTCGCGTTCATTCGCCGCCTGGGACATTCGCCTCCGGATGCCCAAGACCTGACACAAGATTTTTTTGTCATGGTGCTCAAAGGTCAGCTTCTGCAGCGCGCCAATCCAGCTCGCGGGCGCTTCCGTTCGCTGGTGCTCAAAGCGCTGGAGGACTTTTTGCGCGATGCGGAAGCCAAGCGTAGTGCGCGGAAACGCGGTGGCGACGTGCAGTTTGTTTCCTGGGACGATTGGATGTCCGAGGCGCCATCGCATTTCTCGATTTCTCAGCAGGAATCGGAGAGATGGCCGGCGGAGCGGATTTTCGATGTGCGCTGGGCGGCTACGGTAGTCGAGCGCGCCTTAAGCCAACTGGGCGAGGAATGCGAGAAGCGCGGGCGCCGGCGCGTTTTCGATGTGCTAAGTCCTTGTCTAGCGGAAGAGCGGGACAATGTTTCTTATTCCAAGTTCTCAAAAACGCTGGGCATTCCCGAAGCCTCAGTGAAACGCCTCGTCCATCAGCTGCGGGTTCGTTACCGTGCCCTGCTGCGGGAAGAAGTCGGTTGTACCGTGGAGAAACCCGATGAGATCGACGATGAACTCCGTTATCTATGCGCGGCGTTGAGTGCCACGGAATAGCTAAAATTCGAAATCCGAAACAAACGTGCTCGGGTGCCCCGCAGATCACCCCAATTGAAGCGAAAGAATCCGAAAATCTCGTTGTAAATATCGCGCGATTAGCAAGCTAAGCGCAACATTTTCGAGAACTTCACCCTCCAATTCCCGGAGAAACATAGGAGAACACGGCGGCGCTCACGAGGCCTACGTTCGAGTTCGTCTGGCCTCGGTGCGGCATCGCAGTTGTAACTTTGTAACTCTTCGCCTTTAACGTTCCAATGATTGGCAATCCAGTTTCGATCCCTCAGGAGCCGCTCGACTGCCCGCGATGTGGAACGGCATGGCGTCTCAAACGGGGGCTTTGTGTGAGCTGCCTGCTCTCACGCGGTCTCGATGCCGAGATGCACGATGGGCAAACACTCGATGATGCGCTCGATCAAATCGATATGTGCGACGCCGACTGACGCGCGGGCAATTATCAAATCCTGGAAGAAATCAGACGCCGGCTGGAGTGAAATGGCCACAGCCTTGGATCGCGCGCTTACAAGTGCCTCGGACGCCATATTTCTCCTGACCTAGCGCTCTACAGTTGTGGTGAAACAGCGCGCAGATTCGAAATCGCTGCGTGCCGCAATTCAGGCAATGCTCGCCAAGGATCCCAACACGCGCACCTTTTGTATTTTAAGCTTCAGCGTCCTAGCGCTGTGAATATCGTGTTAATAAATTGTTGAAGAATTTTGCCGTTTTTTGTTGCAACGTTTGCAGTCCTCTCCTAGTTTCCTCGCCTTTCCATGAGTTCCCCCTGCGTTCCCCTTTCAGGGCGTGTCCGAAAGGAACCGGTCGCCTGTCCGCAGTGCCGATCGAGATCGCGCGTCAAACGGGGACTTTGCCTGAGCTGTCTGCTCTCTCAAGGCCTGAATGAGGAAACCGCGACGGAGATAAGTCAAAACGGCGAGGGTCACAGCGCAGAGACGCTGGAGGATGTGCTCGGTGAAATTGCTGTGCGCGACGCTGACTGGCGGCTGGGCAATTATCAAATTCTGGAAGAGATCGGCCGTGGCGGGATGGGCGTGATCTATCGCGCGCGGCAACGGCACTCGCGCCGAATCGTTGCACTAAAACGCGTCCTTGCGTATCACGCGGATTCGCAGGAGACGCTGGCCCGTTTCCGGCGCGAAGCGGAAGCGGCCGCTCACCTCGATCATCCAAATATTCTGCCCATTTATGAAGTAGGCCAGTGCGAAGACGAGCTCCCGTTCTTCAGTATGAAGTTTGCCGCTGGCGGCAGCCTGGTCGAGACCGCCCCGGCTCTCCGTCGCGAGCCGCGCCGTGCCGCGGCGTTGATGGCCAGGGTGGCGCGCGCGGTGCAATACGCACATGTCAGAGGCATCCTGCATCGGGATCTGAAACCGGCGAATGTTCTGCTCGATGGACACGGCGAACCGTTGGTGAGCGATTTCGGTCTGGCCACATGGCTCGACAGCGTCAGCGATCTTACGCA
>JBGPNR010000104.1:0-6802 GCA_041487635.1 Candidatus Udaeobacter sp.
AGATCCGATTGCTTCCGCAATTCTCTCGACACGGCCGATAGAATTCTCGTGATCAAAAATCCAGACGCCGTCTGGAAAATTTCGCAGACGGTGTCTGCGAAATTCGGCGTCGCAAAAAAACTCGACCGAAGGACAAGTTTCGGCGCGAGGAGGCGGGCTGTGAAATGCTCTAGTAGCAAGTGAACGAGCACGAACCTGACCTTCGAGCGATTGATCAAGGCCGTACGTGAAGCGCATGAACAATTGCGCGCCCTACAGTGCTCCGGATGACAGGCTGTTGTTTTTAGGGGACATTTGTCACCCGCCATGAGCACCAAGAACCACACATTCACTCTCGGCATCGAAGAGGAGTTCGCGATTGTCGATCCGGAGACGCGCGAGCTTCGCTCGCATATTCAGGAAATCCTCGAGGGCAGCAAGGTCGTGCTCAAAGAGCAGATTAAACCCGAGATGCACCAGTCCGTGGTTGAACTCGGCACGGAGGTTTGCGATTCGGTCGAGCACGCGCGCGCGCACGTGGTCGAATTGCGCAGCAGACTAGCCGAACTTGCGGGTAAAGCGGGCCTCAAGATCGCGTCCGTGGGCACACATCCGTTTTCGCACTGGCGCGACCAGCACATCACAGAAGGGGAACGTTACAAGCAGATCATTGAAGACATGCAGCTGCTCGCTCGTGCGAATCTTATTTTTGGATTGCACGTGCATGTAGGTATACCCGATCGCGAAATGGCCATTCACGTGATGAATCAGGCGCGCTATTTTTTGCCGCATCTTTATGCGCTGTCGGTCAACTCGCCGTTTTGGGTCGGCGAAGCCACGGGATTGAAAGGTTATCGGCTCAAAGTGTTCGAACGTTTTCCGCGCACGGGCATTCCCGATTCGTTCGAATCGCTTTCAGAGTACGAAGATTATTGCAAGCTGCTGGTCAAAACTGGTTGCATCGATAATGCAAAAAAAATCTGGTGGGATATTCGGCTGCATCCATTCTTCGATACGTTGGAAGTCCGCGTCTGCGATGCCCAAACCCGCGTGGATGACACACTCGCAATTGCGGCGCTGATCCAGGCCATCATCGCGAAACTTTTTAAGTTGTTGCGGCAAAACATCACTTTCAGGATTTACCGGCGCCGTCTTCTGGATGAGAACCGCTGGCGCGCTGCCCGCTACGGCATCGATGGAAAACTGATCGACTTCGGCAAAGAAACCGAAGTGGAAGAGCGAAGTTTACTGAATGAACTGCTGGAGTTCGTGGTAAGTGAAGTCGACGAGTTCGGCACGCAGCGCGAAATGGCGCATATCGAACGGATCATGCGCGAGGGCACTGGCGCAGATCGACAGCTCGCAATGTACGAACGCTCGCACGATATCAAGGCAGTAGTCGATCATATCGTCGCCGAAACGTACGAAGGTCTTAGCATCGAGGCTGGGCAATCCTAACTGATTTGGTTTCCGCAATTGAGAGACGGTTGACGCGACGAATGGTCGTCGATTCCTCGCTCGCTTCAATCTTCCGTATCCTCACGACCGAAGATCAAGGTGACTGTCAGACCCAGAAGGCTGACTGCCGCCATCATTCCCAGTACCGCTGGAACGCCGAATTTGTTCTTTAAGATTGGCAGGACGAAGACGCCGAGAGTCGCTCCGATTTTGGCGACACCAGCGGCGAAACCACTAGCCGTCGCCCGCAACTGAGTCGGAAAAAGGATGGGAGCCAGCGTAAATGTTGTGGAATTAGGTCCCGCGTTCATTAAGAGGTTGAACACGATAAATCCGGTGAACACCAGTGGGATGTGCAAGCTCGAATTCAATAGGTAAACAGCGATCATGAGCAGGATCATGCCGCAAGTCATGCCGGCGAAGCCGATGACCTGCATACGGATGCGTCCGAACTTTGGAACTGCCCAGATTCCAACAATGAAACCGAACAACAAGAACAAATCGATTGCACTGCTTCCCTTGGCGACAACCAGATCGTGAGTAATTGCGCCGCCTCCGCGCCCGGAGATATCAACAGCACCTAAGATAACAGGGGTGAACAGTCCCACGCCGTACGTGGCGATGTCCATTAAAAACCATGGTACCGCGACAAGCACCGTACGAGCTCGATAGGTGCGCGAGAAAAGAATCCGAAGCCCTGGCATTCTCGCCTGCGCAATCGTATTTGCGAGGCTCTGGTTTCCAACGTGGCTGGTAACTTGCAACACTGCCTCGCGTTGCTCAGGCATGATCCGAATGAACGCCTGCGCAGCCTCGGCAAATCTGCCTCGGGCGATCAACCAATGCGGACTGTCTGGCGCTGAAAGACGGAGCAAAAAAAATAGAAAGGCAATGATGCCTTCGCTCGCCAGGAAAAGTCGCCAGTTCTGCATGCTCTCGACGGTTTTCAGCAGCACGAGCGTAATCGCAGCCGCGACCAACATACCAAGCGATTGGCACGCAATCGTGGCGACCATCAATCGAGCACGATTACGTCTGGGCAAGACTTCCGAAACGTAACTGCTGCTGACGGGGAAATCGATGCCGACTCCCACCCCGACGAGGAGTTGCCCGATAAACAACATCGCTGGTCCTTTGGCTAACGCGCTGGCCGCCGCGCCTGCGCAAATAATTATCATGTCGGCGAGCATCAACGGCTTTCGACCCAGACGGTCTGCCATTGGCCCACCGAATCCGGCGCCAAACACAGCACCGAGCACCAGACTTGCACCGATCAGACCCACCACGTCCGGTTGGAAATGAAACTCAGCGATAATAAGGGGCATCGCCACGCCAAGGACGAAAATAGCGAAACCATCAAGTAACGTGCCTCCAGTCGAGAGCACCCAAAGCCATCGCTGGATGGCTCTCAGCGGCGACTCATCTAGTAGCAGCGTCAGGCGTTGGGGTGGGGTTGCTTCGGCCAATGCTAGCGCTTGTTGCTTCCCGATTTCTCCTCGTCAGCCGCCTGATGATACTTGCGGCGAATTTCCGCCAAATTCACCGTTGGTTTTGGCATCTGCATATTCATTTCTTCCATCTGGCGGACAATGATCTGCGAAATAGCCAAATCGCGGAACCACTTGTGATTTGAAGGAATGATAAACCAAGGGGCATGCTCAGTGCTCGTCTTAGTAAGCACATCTTCGAACGCCTTCGTGTAACCACCCCAATACTCGCGTTCCTTGTAATCCGATTCGCTGATCTTCCACTGGCGGGCCGGATCATCCAGTCGCTTCTTGAATCGGGCAAGCTGTTCGTCTTTGGAAATGTGCAAGAAAAATTTGAGAATCGTCGTATTGTTCTCGGTGGAGATTAGCTGCTCAAAATCGTTTATTTGATCGTAGCGTTTCGACCAGACTTTTTCCGGCACCAACCCGTGAACTCTCGCCACGAGCACATCTTCATAGTGCGAGCGATTGAAGATTGTGACCGAGCCTTTGGCCGGCACATGAGGGTGCACGCGCCAGAGAAAATCATGCGCCAGTTCTTTCGCCGTCGGTTGCTTAAAGTTAACTGAGTTGCAACCCGATGGATTCATGCCGCTTAAAACGTGGCGAACCACGCCATCTTTGCCGGCAGCGTCCAGTCCCTGCAACACAATGAGAAGCGAATGCCTGTTCTCTGCATACATCAGGTACTGCAGTTCTTCCATTTTCTGCACATGCTCCTGAATCTCCGGTAGGGCTGATTTGTGTGACTCGTGTTTACCGTGATAACCGGGGTCGAAATGTTTTAGCCGGATGTTGGAGTCCGGCTTCACGATAAGTTCTTTCAGGTAATCGGACATGGTCGTTCTTTCTTTCTTTTTAGTTTACCGCAGCATCTCTGGCCCGCCTGGCATGGGAACTCGGAGCGGCTGAAAGAGAGATTTCTTCCACGAACGAGCCGGATCCAGAATTCCATAAAGTCCGAGTTTCACGACGTCTTGGACCAACATCCACGCCAGGTTATAAGCCCAAACAAAGCCTATAATTCCCCAGGGAAGTAACGGCACGAGCCAGCCCTGGCTGCACATCAGCACCGCGGCGATTTGCGTCGCGACGATGGCGAAGAAAAGCTTCGGGCTCGGATGCGGCGGTTTCCAAAAGACTCCTCGGGTACGAGTCACGAATAACATCAGATGACCACCGGCAACGAGCTGCAGGAACATCATGGTCTGGAGGTGTGGATGGTCCAGATGATGCACCGTGTCGCCTAAGTAGAGCAGACCAAAGCTTTGAATAACCCCGAGTAATCCCAGCACCGACGAAATCACCAAGACACGGTCCAACTCCCATTTCACCGGTTGAGGCGGCACGCTGGCATTGTCGAAAGCGATGGTCATAATGGGCACATCGTCCAGGAGAGCGAGCGCGATAAGCATGATTGCAGTCAGAGGAAAGAAGTGGTAGTAGATGGACGCCAACATAACAAACACCATGATTGCGATGGTCATGGCGATGCGATATAACACATAACTCATCATTCGCTCGAAGATGCGTCTCGCTTCCGCGATCCCTTCGATAATGACCGACAGGCCGGGCGCAGTTAGAATTAAAGCCGCGGCCGCCCGAGCTGCTTCGGTTGCTCCGGAAACAGCAATCCCCACATCCGCTTGCTTTAGCGCAGGGGCATCATTGACGCCATCTCCGGTCATTCCCACAATGTGGCCGTTCTCCTGCAATATTTTTACGATGGCGTACTTATGTTCGGGGAAGACTTGGGCGAAGCCATCGGCCTGATCAATCTTTTCCACAGCGTCCAACGGGATTTGCCCCTTGATGACATCGCCGGGGAATAGTTCTGTCGCCGGCTGGATGTTTGGCCCCATATCCAGTTCTAATGAGATCTGCCGGGCGATCGCTACGTTGTCGCCGGTAACCATTTTCACCTGGACGCCGTATTCACGAGCCCTGGCGATAGTGCTCTTGGAATCCGGACGAGGCGGGTCCAGCAGCGGCAAAATCCCCAGGAACTCCCAAGGACCATCGCCCTGGACAACAGCCACACCGATCGTGCGGTAGCCTCGACTGGCGAAATCGTTCACAGCCTGCTGTGCTTTCTCCAAGTCAGCGCCAGAAAGCTTCGCGAGGCCGAGAATCACTTGCGGCGCGCCCTTGGTCACCCGGAAGACTTTGCCGGAGGCATCCTTGATCGTGGCCTCCGTCCGCTTGTCCACGGGATCGAAGGGAATGTACTTTTCTTGTTGATAGCTCTTAAGGACGGAGGGGTCCTTGAGGCCGGCCATTATCGCGAGATCGATTGGATCATTATCCGCTGCCCGCGAAGCCAACGACGCCATCAGAATCAATGTTTCGGTGTCGGTTCCGGACCAGGGTTGTGCTTCGCCGAGGGTCAGCTTGTTCTGGGTCAGCGTGCCGGTCTTATCGGAACAAAGCACATCGACCCCCGCGAGTTCCTCGATCGACTCCAGTCGAGAGACGATAGCCTTGCTCTTGGCAAGCCTCCGAGCCCCCAGAGCCATGGTCACCGAAAGTACCGCAGGCATCGCCACCGGCACTGATGCTACCAAAAGGATAAGAACGATTTCGGCGAGCCTTAACAAAGCAACTCGATCGTAGTGGCCGCGCATGTCGAAGAGACGACTGGCCACCAAAATCATAACCAGCACCAGCGCCAGGATAATCAGAAAGTTGCCGATTTTCATCACGGCTCTTTGGAAGTGCGAGACGTTTCCGGCGGCGGCGACTAATTTTGCGGTTCGCCCAAAAAAAGTATTCGCTCCGGTCGCCGTAACCACTGCGACCATTTCTCCCTGTTTAACGACGGAGCCGGAGTATGCGTCCTCGCCCGATTTCTTGGTGACTGGCAGCGATTCTCCCGTAAGCGCTGATTGATCGATGCTGATGTAGTCGCCTTGGATGAGCTTGCAATCAGCAGGGACAACATCGCCGAGGTACAGGCGAACGATATCTCCAGGCACGAGCGTACGGGCGTCGACTTCCTGCCACTCTCCACTGCGAAGCACACGTGCTTTCAACGCCAGGGAGCTTTTCAAGGCGTCGAGCGCGTTGGAAGCTTCGTGTTCTTCCCAGAACCCTAACAAGGCGTTGAACAACAGAAGTGAGGTGATGATCGTGAAGTCGCCCCAGTCTCTTACGATCAATGCCATCAAGGCAGCGGCCTCGATCATCCAGGGGATTGGCCCCCAGAAATAACCGAGGAAAGCAGAAAGCGCGCTTTTCTTTTCTTCCGCCAGCGCGTTCGGGCCGTACTTACTCAGACGTTCCTGTAGCTGGGCGGGGTTCAAACCGGTCTTCGGATCGGTCCCAAGCTTCGCGACAATTTCGGCGATCGTGGAACTAGCGGATCCGGTGAGGTCAGAGGTTGGCATAACAACTCCTCGGCTTATGTTGCCAGGACGACGTGATAGCTTGTTGCGTCTCCCAAGACTAGAGAAAAAGTTGTGAGAGGAAATCGCAAAGTTCGCCGTTGGGCGACGAGACCGGACCGCCTACAGCGCTTTGTAATCAACAGTGATGGTGCGATAAACGAGGTTGTCGTGTTGCGCTGAGAAATAAAAGAGCTCAAGCATCGTCGCGCCGACCATCCATTGATAGCCGACCAGCGTAACGACGTCTGTTTCAGTGTCGTTAGGGCCGCGCTGCACGAGTTTTCCCGTTCCGTACTTCCCATCGAAGTATCTGCGAATCTCTCCGATCCGCTGGTTGTACCATTCGATCGACCGATCCGGATATTCGTATTGTAATTCGATCGCCACAAGCGCCCTCTGCTTGAACGTGAAAACCGTGCGCTTTAATCCAGGATGGACGAGCCCTTCCACAGTCCAGATTTCACGGTTTTCTTTTTTTTCCCGCGAGGC
>JBGPNR010000105.1:0-6759 GCA_041487635.1 Candidatus Udaeobacter sp.
GGATTTTTGGTCGCAAAAGAATGGAAAACCAAAGGCCTTTGCCCGCCGCAGATTCCCACCGGTTGCCACGCTGACAGCGACCGGCAGTTTGATGTTCGGCAAACAGAACCAAACCTTGGTTTGAGTTTGCAGTCGCGACCTGCAAGATCGCGTCGTTTGTCGAGCTGGTTTGCTCGAGCACAATGATCTGCCTGCCGATCGTGGCGCGCGCGGAGTGGGCTTGCAGTTCATCGGCGATCAGCGGATCCGACATCTCAGCCGGGAACATGCGTCATTTCCAGCCCGATATCGATTGCGCGGGCGGCGTTCGTTAGCGCGCCAATGGAAATGAAATCGACTCCCGTGGCTGCCACACGCTTCACGTTTTTCAATGTGATGCCGCCGCTTGCTTCAAACTTGATATTGTTCCTTCTCAACGCCAGAGCTTCCCGAATTTGCGCCGGCGTCATGTTGTCGAGGAGGATAACATCTATGCCGTCTACCTCGACGAAAGCGCGGACCTGTTCCAGGTCGTCCGCTTCTACTTCAATGCGGATATTCGGTCGTTCCTGGCGGAGGCGACGAATTCGATCCGCAAAAGTGGAGAGCCCTCCGAGAGTAGCAAGGTGATTATCCTTTATAAGCACCATGTCGTACAGGCCGAAACGGTGATTGACACCACCACCAGCAACTACGGCAGCTTTTTCCAAAGCGCGTAATCCAGGAGTGGTTTTGCGCGTATCAAGTATTTTGGCCGAGTGGTTCTCGATAGCATTAATAAATTCGCGCGTGAGGGTTGCGATGCCACAGAGACGTTGCAAAAAATTCAGCGCTACGCGTTCCGCCTTGAGGATCGAGCGCGCCAGGCCGCGCACTTCCATGATAACGTCGCCGGCCGCAACCTCGTCGGCATCACTGTGACTAATCTCGATATCAGTCGAAGGATCGACCTGCCGAAAAACTTCAGCAGCTGCTCCGGTGCCGGCAACAACTGCTTTTTCACGCACAATGATGCGTCCGGTTGCGTGAAGCGTTTCTGGCACGAAGAAATCAGTAGTGACGTCGCCGTCGCCAATGTCTTCTTTAAGGGCGGCGGCGATCGGATCGTAACGGTCAGACCTCATCTGGCGCAGTTAGATGGCGCATGATACGCGCGAAATGCGATTGGGTCTATCCGGTCCCTTATATCAAACGCGCCCTCGGGTCGTTCTTGGCAAGTCGCGCCGCTCGAAAGCCCTCCACGTCATGTTTGGCGCGAATGAGTACAAAAAAAGATTCGGGCAGCGCACGTTAAGGAGAAACAACGAATCTAAGAAATCGTGCTACCACCCGAATCGCCTTAACCTGTTAACTTTGACAACGGGTCGCACAGTTTGTTCGAATTTTTTACGAGAAATTCGTGTCTGACGTTAGTTGCTACCAATCAGCAGCTTACCCGACAACGACGTCCGAGCTTTTAGGAGGACTTTCGGCACGTCTCGCCAGATGATTAAGGAAATTGGGTCTGCATGTGAGCGCCAGCACGATTTGCTTCGTCGCGCACTTCCTGAAGGAGCGATCTAAACTCGCAGGTTTCCAGAGCTGCGATCAGGGCAGGGTAATCTGGTTTGATCTGAAGCTGGTCGACCGGCACAGGCAATTCAAGGCGACAATCGAGATCGACCATTTTTCTGTTTTGCAATATCTGCTCGCGACCGTTGGCGAGTTTCTCCCGCGTTCGTTCGCTTTTCACCTTGTCGATATTGTTTAGCAATGGCTCTAACCCGCCGAACTCGCGAATCAACGCCGCGGCGGTCTTGCGGCCAAGGCCGACCCCGGGAATGTTGTCGACTGAATCGCCGGTCCACGCGAGGACATCGCCAATTAGCCTGGGCGGAACCTCCCATTTTGCAGTGACTTGATCTTCGCTGAGCAATGCGAATGCGTCCTTAGGCGACGCGAGGTCCGCTTTCGCTGTGGTATAAACTTTCACGCACGGGCCTACGAGTTGATACAGATCCTTGTCGTTGGTTGCGAGCACGACTTCCATCCCAGGCCGCTCGCATGCGGCGATGGCATAACAGCCCATCAGGTCATCGGCCTCGGTATCGGGGAGGGAAATGTTTCTAAAGCCCAACAAAGGTGTGAGTTTCTGAATGAACTCGAGCTGCGGGATCATGGGCTTGGGCATTTCTTTGCGCGTCTCCTTGTACGCGGGTTGCAGTTCCACCCGCTTCTGCGGCACGCCTTCGTCCCATACCACTGCGCCTAAGTCAGGTTGCAAGTGTTTCAGCATTAGCCGCAGCGTTTTCGTAAAGCCGAAAATCGCGTTGGTCGGTTCGCCGCGGGAATTGGAGAGATTCGGTATGGCGAAAAACGACCGGTAAACGTAGTAATGACCATCGATGAGCAGCAGTTTCATTGGAGAGACTGATGCTGGATTCTGGATGCATGATGCTGGATGATCAAGAGATGGCGGAAGAATGGATCGTGCGCGTGCAGGGAAAGGAATACGGGCCGGCAGATATCGAGACGCTGCGTGAATGGAAGAGCGAGGGGCGGCTCCTTCCTGAAAACGAAGCCCGAAATGCGAGTGCCGATCTTTGGAGCACAGCGGCAGCGATTCCGGGATTGTTTGATGTAGGGACGCTCGCGAGCGCCCAGGCGCAGATACAACCACCGCTACAAACGCAACATCGCAGCTTCGGTCAGATTTTGGCGGAGACGTTTCAGATTTACCGCAAAGGCTTTTTTCAATTTCTTGGGCTCACGCTTTTGGTGCTGTTGCCGTCGGTATGCAGTCAGTTAACGACTCCATCAATGAAAACAGCTCAGGGTTCCTACGGCGATTTGGGCGTTCTCGCTGCGGGGCTTTTTAGCTTCTTCATGTTTATGCTCTCACTGGCGATGTGGCCGATTTATGTCACGGGCATCCAAATTCTCAGTGCTGAAATTGCTAATGGACGTGGGACAGGTTTCGTCGCTGTGCTAAATGAAGCGGTCAGATTCTGGCCGCGCGTCGCTGCGCTGTGCGTCTTCGTATTTATCGTTTTTGCCTTGCTCATCCTATTTGCGCTCGGAATAGCCCTCACGCTAGCAGCCGGTGCTACTTCGCCGCTGTCGATCTTTTTCGCGTTGGCCTTGCTCATCCTGCAAGTTTGGATGTTCGGGTGGTTCTTCATCACTGTTCTCTTTTGGCAGCAGTTTGCTGTCCTCGAAAACGCGGGATTCATCGATTCACTGCGCGGAAGCAGAAATCTGGCGCGCAGCGGCCGCGACCTTCCGTGGTTCCAACGTCCGATGTGGCGCGCGGTTTTTATCTCCTCGATTTGGTTTGCGCTTGTGCTGGCAATCACGCTCGGTCCGCAGTGGACAACCCTGCAGCACTATTTTAATCAATTGGCGACCACGCAAGATCCCCAGACCCTCCTCCAACAACTGACTCAAGCCCAGCAAGTTCACGGCTTTGATATTTCCAGTTTCGCGCTGGGCATTCTCCAAAAAATTCTCCAACCGTTGCTCGGAATCGCGTTCGTTGTGCTTTATCTCGACAGCAAGATTCACAGCGAGCGATAGGTATTAACTCCACAGACAACCCATCCGCGCCGGCTAATTTGTCTGCCGGCTCCGCAGGAGAAGCGGTGCAATCGCGCTGAAGTAGCGGCTCGTATAACAGAGATAACCGATGAAGGAAAGAAGTTGCGTGCTAATCAACCAAATGTGACCGGCACCAGCGATGAACAAATGAGGCCAGTGCCAAATGGCGAACGCAGCGACGAGATTGAGGGCAATCAGTAGAGGAACAAGCAAACGAATATTAAGCAACTGATCGGACATGGCGCGGGCGTAAAGGGCGCGCTGGGAATCGGCACGTGATTCGGCGAGGCGCGCGTGAATCAGCCGCATGTCGTAGATAAACAGCAGCCAAACAACGCCCGCGTAAGCGGCGCTTAGTTGAAACCACGCGAGAGGATTATCAAGGCGGCTAAAAAGAATCGCTTCGCCCAGGGCGCAACCGATGTAGAAAAAGTTGTGGCCGAACTCCAGTGGCCATCCAATTAGCGTCAGCGTGTGAATGACGGAACGCGACCAAAAGATGAAGATCACGCACAAGCCGGCCGCGACATACAGAAACGCGCTCGCGTGCTGTGTCGACAGGAGCCCACGCGCATTGTCCGTCAGGAAAAAGAGTGCAACGCCCTGGATTATGCTGACAAGGGTGAGCTCGATGTTAATCACAACCGAGTCGAGTTCCCGGCGGCCTTCACTTGGAGGATTCACGACGCGACTGGTAACCGCTTGATCGTTGAACTGTCAAGGCGCCAAGAGACGCAGCGAGATTGCATAGGAACTGGAGTGTTTATCCACGAAAATCCGATACCGGCAGTGCAATTTTGTCTCGCCGTCCCAGCTATTGCCGGTTCAGGTGTGTGTCAGATTAGACCACCACATGTGTTGAGGACATGGCTGGTGGCTTTTGTTAAGGCCTTCCTGTCATTGATCTTACGGTGATGCATTGTCTGAATTTAACCCTGGCATAGTCCGAGCTACCACAATCGCTGAACAAAAAATCATTTATCCAAGAAAGGAGACCTTAAAAATTATGAGTTTAATTCGCTATCAAGCTCCAGAACTTACGCCGTGGTCGGCGTCGGACCGCTGGAACACACTGCGGGATGAGCTCAACTCGTTTTTCGAGTTGCCATTGTGGTCGAGTTTCCCACGCGCAGGGCAGCTCTTCACGGGCTGGTCGCCTGCCCTCGACCTTTACCAGAGCACTGACAACATTGTCGCTGTGGTTGAATTGCCCGGTATGCGCAAGGAAGACATCGAAAATTCTTTGCACGACGGGACATTGACGATTAGCGGCGAGCGAAAGCGCGAAAGCACTGACGGTGAGAAGGCCGAGCGAACCGAGCGCTACGTCGGAGTATTCCGCCGCAGCATCGCGTTGCCCACCCGCGTGGACGCCAGCAAAGTCAGCGCCACTTACCGCGATGGAATCCTGATTGTGACGTTGCCGAAGGCTGAAGAAGTGAAGCCGAAGCAAATTCAGGTCAGCTAATCAATCTAAACAGAAAGGAATTTCACCATGAATACGTTAACACGTGAAAATCGCGATGCTGATTGCGCGCAGACCGAACAGTTTATTGTGCCGCCGGCGAGTGTGATCGAAGGCTCCGACGGCTACACACTGGAAGTCGAGATGCCCGGTGTGAACAAGGACGGGCTCGACATTTCCATCGAAAACAACGAGCTCACGATCATTGGGCGACGTTCGCTTCCCAAAATAGAGGGAACGCTGATTCATCACGAATCACGTTCGGAAAGCTTCCGGCGCACATTCGAGCTCGACCCATCGATCGGCGCCGACAAAATCAGCGCCAGAATCGAGCAGGGCCTTGTGACGTTGACTTTGCCCAAAGCGGAGCACGTCAAGCCGCGCAAGATCACTGTTTCTTAACGGTCAGCTTCGCCAAGTTTGGGCCGCGAACGTGAAAGTTCGCGGCCTTTTTCTTTCCTTCAGTCGAAAGTGCGTGCTTTTCTACTTGGCGAATCGTTGCCAGAGTCGTACTTACAGGCATCTTGATATGGCGACAAAAACCGACGAAAAAACAGCCACTGACAAACTGACTGCGGCGCGAAATAAGAACCTCGATCTGGCAATTCAGCAGATAGCAAAAGATTACGGTGAAGGCGCGATTATGCGCCTTGGCGACGAGAAAATTGTCGATATCGATGTCATCCCTACCGGCAACATTTTGATCGATCGCGCTCTCGGCGTAGGCGGATTTCCAAGGGGGCGGGTGGTAGAAGTTTTCGGCCCGGAATCGTCCGGAAAAACGACACTTACCCTGACGGTGATTTCGCAGGCGCAAAAGCGCGGCGGCCTTGCAGCCTTTATTGATGTCGAGCACGCACTCGATCCTGCGTATGCGAAAAGACTTGGCGTTAATCTTGACGATTTGCTGGTCTCTCAGCCAAGCTCCGGCGAGGAGGCGCTGCGGATTTGCGAAACCTTGGTGCGCTCCAACGCTCTGGATGTGATTGTCGTGGATTCGGTGGCTGCGCTCGTCACCAGAGCCGAGCTCGAAGGCGAGATCGGGGACGCGACAGTCGGCGCGCAAGCGCGACTTATGAGCGCGGCATTGCGCAAACTCACGTCGCTCATTTCAAAAGCGCGGACCTGTTGCATTTTCACAAACCAAATCCGCGAAAAAATTGGCGTGATGTTTGGAAACCCGGAGACGACCCCCGGTGGGAAGGCGCTTAAATTTTACGCCAGCATGCGCGTCGATATCCGGCGCATCGGTGCGATCAAGCAGACCGATGGCGTTGTCACGGGCAACCGGACCCGCATCAAGATCGTGAAGAACAAGGTTGCGCCGCCGTTTACTGAGGCCGAGTTCGACATCATGTATAATGAGGGAATCTCCTCGACGGGAGCTCTTCTCGACGTCGCCTTGGAAAAACAAATTATCGAAAAGCGGGGCTCGTGGTTGAACTACAAAGGCACGCAGCTTGCGCAGGGCCGTGACGCAGCAAAAGAAGCATTGAAGAACGACACAGCGCTTTACGAAGAAATCGAGACCGCGGTCAAAGCAAAGCTGGACGAAGAGAAAGACTAGGAGCCGGTCCGGCCGATCACCAGCCGACGCAGCGCGGAAAAAATCCAACGTCAGGCGTGCGGGGTTTTCCGCTTTGTCTAATTGGTGTTTATTCGTGTTCATTCGTGGCTAAAAAAGTGATGACCTCGGCTGAGATTCGGCAATCGTTTCTCGACTTCTTTCGCGAGAAAAA
>JBGPNR010000106.1:0-6729 GCA_041487635.1 Candidatus Udaeobacter sp.
GAGTGTTTTGTGCTGGTTGAGTGAGTGTGGGTTTTTGTTTGGTGTTGTGGGCGAGCGAAAATAATAATCGTTCGTCGAAAGGTTCGCCGTGGTGACCTGGCGAAAGCGCGACGAAATATTTCGGTTTTTTGCCGACGCGAGAAATTTGGAGGTGCTTACTCCACCCTGGCTAAGATTTTGCGTTCTCACGCCGCCACCAATAAAGATGCATCCTGGGACGCTTATCGATTACAAATTGCGCGTGCATGGCATTCCCTTGAAATGGCACTCGGAAATCACGGCATGGGAACCTCCAACGTGCTTCGTTGACGAGCAACGTCGCGGACCTTATCGCACATGGATTCACGAACATCGCTTTGAAGAGAGCGGCAAGGGCACACTCTGCACGGATTTCGTGCGCTACTCCGTGTTCGGTGGTGCGGTGATCAACCGGCTTTTTGTACGCCGCGATGTTGAGAAAATCTTTGCATTTCGAACCGGACAATTGCGGAAGCTCTTTCGCGCGCCCGGCTAAGTGAAACGACGATGGACGCCGTACGAGTAGAGGTCGATGATCTGATGCAGCAGAGCTACGTGTATCTGCTAACTGATCCCATCGGTCGAACGGCTCCAAGTCTCAGCGGGCTGGCGACGAAATTGAAAACCTGCGCGGCATCGGCCCAAATTGGAAGAGCGGTTCGCAACGGCTCTAGTTTGCAACAAAAAGAAGGTGCAACCGGTTGCAAACTTATTTAGCCCGCGGCAGTGGCCTCGACTCCATACCCCCCCGGTTCGAAAAAACTAACTTTCGTTTACCCCCTATACCCATTTTGGAAACCTAGTTGGTTCCGAACGAAAAAATTCATTCTTGCCTACTGGCACACTTGTTCGGTAATCCTGTCACACATAGCGGCGAAAGCGCCCGTTGATTTTTAACGCTTTATCGATTGTGGGAAGTAATCCCACCCCTTCCGCCAGTTCACCAGATTCTTCTGATGCAGCCCGCGCGCGTTTCCACGAGGTCATTTTGTCAAAATGATTTGTCATGTTGAGCGCAGCGAAACATCTCTGGTTATTTCACTATCCTCCTCGAAGCAATAAATCAGAGATCCTTCGCTCCGCTCAGGATGACAGAATAGTCGCGTTTAGACAAAATCGGCAATTAGCAGGCGTCTTCATTTTATGACCGTCTGAATGCCGGCAACGGGATGAAATCAGAGTTGCATCCCGTTTGTTCAACGGCAGCTTGCTCACTTCATGCTTTTCCTATGAACATACTTTCTCGAGCTTTCGCTCTTTGCTGTTTGATCGCGGCCAGTCTTGTTTCAATCGCGCCCGTTTCCGCGCAAGACTTGCCCGATACTACGCGCCTGCTGCGTTTCCCAACGACGAACGGAACACAAATCGTTTTCTGTTACGCTGGTGAGCTTTACACCGTCGGCAAAGACGGCGGCACGGCGCGCCGCCTGACAAGCGGACCCGGGTACACTTCGTTTGCGCGTTTTTCGCCGGACGGAACGCAGATCGCGTTCACATCCCATTACGACGGCAACACGGAAGTTTACGTAATGCCGGCCGAAGGCGGCACGCCGAACCGCCTGACGACTTCAGCCACGCTCGGACGCGACGACGTTTCGGATCGCATGGGGCCGAACAACATCGTAATGGCTTGGGAAAACACGAAACCGCTCGTCGTCTTTCGTTCCCGCATGAAGTCGTTTAACGATTTCATCGGCTCATTGTTCGCGGTTGGCCTTGATGCCGAATTGCCGCAGCAAGTGCCCGTACCGCGCGGCGGATTTGTTTCCTTTTCGCCGGACGACTCAAAGATGGCGTTCAACCGCGTGTTCCGGGAGTTCCGCACATGGAAACATTATCGCGGCGGCATGGCGGATGACATTTGGATTTACGATTTCAACACCGGCGCCACCGAAAACCTGACGAACAATCCAGCCCAGGACATCTGCCCGATGTGGGGAGCGGACAACAAGATCTATTTCATCTCCGATCGCGACAATCGGATGAATCTGTTCGTCATTGATCTTGCAGCAAAAGAAACGAAGCAGCTCACGCACTTCACCGATTTCGACATCAAGTTTCCGTCGCTCGGCAAAGACTCGATCGTATTCGAGCAAGCCGGATACATCTGGCGCTACGATCTCGCCACAGGACAAGCCGCGCCGGTGCCGATCGAAATCCAGGAAGATTTCGACAGCGGCCACGGCGGCCTCGTCGATGCGTCAAAACATCTCGAATCGGTAAACCTCGCGCCGGATGGGGAACGCACGATCGTAGTCGCGCGCGGCGATCTTTTCTCCGTGCCTGCAAAGAACGGTACGGCGCGCAATTTGAGCAAAACTTCAGGCGCGCACGAACGCGACGCGGTTTGGTCGCCCGACGGAAAATGGGTCGCCTACAACTCGGACGCGAGTGGCGAGAACGAATTGTATCTGCGTTCACAGGACGGCAAAGGCGAGCCACAGCAAATCACGAACGGCGCCGACACTTACTACTACGCGCCGAAATGGTCCCCCGACAGCAAAAAGCTGCTTTGGAGCGATCGGTTGCAGCGATTGCGTTACATTGATGTCACAACGAAGGCGGTCACGCCCGTCGACCAGGATAAATATGGCGAGATCGAAAGTTATAACTGGTCGCCCGACAGTCAGTGGATTGCATGGGCACGGCCGGAAGAGAACGGCATGCCGCGCGTCTATCTTTACTCAGTCGGGAACAAACAGCAGACCGCAGTGACAGACAGCTGGTACGGCTCGGGCGAAGTGGTCTTTAGCGACGACGGCAAATATTTGCTGCTCAGTTCCGCACGTGACTTCAAACCGACTTTTGGCGACGAGGAGTTCGCTAACGTCTATCGCGACATGGAGCGCGTTTATCTCGTCACGCTCGCCAAGGAGACTGCAAATCCGCTCGCGCCTAAGAGCGACGAAGTCGGCAAGGCGGAAGAAAAGCGCAAAAAAGAAAAGGCAAAAGAAGCGGAAGAGAAAAAGCCGGAGGCGAGCCCAAGCGCGACAAAGCCCGAAGAAAAACCAAAGAAGCCAGTCGTCGTGAAAGTGGACACCGACGGGATCCAGAACCGGATTGTCGGTCTCGAAATTACGCCGGGAAATTATCGCAACATTCGAATGCTGGAGGACAATCGTATCTTCTACCTGCGCCGCACCGCCGCTGATGAAGTGGGCGAAGAGGAAGAAGATCTATTCTCCAACAAAGACAAGAAATCGCACCTGTGCGTTTACAACGTCGACGATCGCAAGGAGACCGTGCTGGGCGACGCGAACAATTACCAGATCACGTTCGACGGCAAAAAGATGCTGGTAAAAATCAAAAAGGACTACGCCATTATCGACGTCCCGAAAGACAAGCTCGAAACCAAGGATCACGAGCACAAGATCGAAGGCCTCGACATGCAGTTAGATCGGCATGCCGAGTGGCGCCAAATCTATTTCGAATGCTGGCGGCACATGCGCGACTTCTTCTTCTCGCCGACCATGAACGGCGTCGATTGGAAAGCAATGCGCGACAAATACGCCGCGCTACTGCCGTTCGTGAATCATCGCAACGATCTCACTTACTTGTTAGGCGAGCTCATTGGCGAATTGAATAACGGTCACACGTACGTCGGCGGCGGCGAACGACCGGACGCGCCACGCATCAAGCTCGGCCTGCTCGGCGCGGAATTTTCCCGCGACCCGGCCACGCGCGCCTATCGCATCGAGCGCATTTTACCGGGAGAAAACTGGAACAAACATACGCGTTCGCCGCTGACGGATGTCGGCGTGAACGTGAAACCCGGTGATTACATTCTCGCGATCAACAACACGCCCGTCTCCAGCTTGCCGAATCTTTACGACGCGCTCATCGGCACGGCCGGCAAGCAAGTGATCTTGCGTGTGAATTCTAAACCAACCGATGCCGGAGCGCGCGACGTGACCGTTGTGCCCACCGACAACGAAGGGCCGCTTTACTATATCGATTGGGTGCAAAAGAACATCGATTACGTGAACAAAAAAACGGGCGGCGAAGTCGGTTATCTGCACATTCCTGACATGGGCCGGCCCGGTTTGGACGAGTTCACGAAGCTTTACTTTCCGCAAATCCGGAAGCACGCGCTCATTGTCGATGTTCGAGGTAACGGTGGCGGCTTTGTCTCGCCGCTGGTGATCGAACGACTGCGGCGCGCGCTCGTAATGATCGGGATCGCGCGCAACGGCATGCCGCAAACCGATCCGCCGCAAACGTTCACGGGCCCCATGGTGACGCTGATTAACGAATTCTCCGCGTCTGATGGCGATATTTTTCCGTATCGGTTTAAAACGCTCGGGCTCGGCAAACTCATCGGCAAACGCACCTGGGGCGGTGTCATTGGCATTCGCGAGTCGCTGCCGCTCGTCGACGGCGGTCAGTTCTTCAAACCGGAATTCGGGATCTACTCAAAAGACGGCGAACAATGGATCGTCGAAGGCCACGGAGTCGATCCCGACATCGTCGTCGATAATGATCCCGGGAAAGAATTCAAAGGCGAAGACCAGCAACTAGACCGGGCGCTCCAGGAAATCCAGGACGAGCTCAAGACAAAACGCTACGAGCTACCATCGCCGCCACCCTGGCCTAATCGCAACCCCGCTGGCTAATCGGAGCACAGGCATCTTGCCTGTGAGTCCGCGGGCATCTTGCCTGCCGAGAAAAAAGCTCTCCACTAGGCGAGACGCTCGGTTGCGCACAGCCTAGATGCCTGTGCTGCTTCATCTGGACATCCGGTTTCACGCTCTCCAGCATTTTCGCCCTCGTCGAACGCTGACGTTGTTTGATAGAGAGTGGTTGTGAGTTTGGAAAAGTTAATGCTCACGCACAGCTCATCGCTGCCGTGGGTGTGATCGCGTCGCTTTTTTATCTCGCCGCTCAGATTCGGCAAAGCAGCCGCTCGTTCTGTTCTGCAGCGAAATAGTGTTGCGTGCTTTAAACGCAACCGCTTAACTTGAAAGCACGCGACACGGCGTCGTGGCGCGAAACCTAAAGGAGAGGATTTTCCGCATTTCAGGAGGGAAAATGGAGCGCGCTTTTCCCAACCGAACCGAAGCCGGCCGGCTGCTTGCGGACAAACTCGTCAAGTATGCGGGTCGCGATGACGTAATTGTGCTAGGGCTGCCACGGGGCGGCGTGCCGGTGGCGTTCGAAGTCGCGCAGCGGCTTGGCGCGCCGCTCGACGTTTTTGTCGTGCGCAAACTTGGCGTTCCCGGCTTTGAAGAACTGGCTGCCGGCGCGATAGCTTCCGGCGGTGTGCGCGTTTTGAACGAAGATGTCACGCGCGCGATACCACATGCAGACGAGATGATTGAAGCTGTAACGGTTAGGGAGACGGCCGAACTTGAACGACGCGAACAAATCTACCGCGAAGGACGTCCCTCGCCCGAGCTGCGCGACCGAGTTGTCATTCTGGTGGATGACGGATTGGCCACTGGAGCAACCATGCGCGCAGCCATTAAAGCACTGCGACAGCGCGGCGCGGCGAAAATTGTCGTAGCGGTGCCAGTGGGTCCGCCAGATACTTGCCGTGAGATCGAAAAAGAAGCCGATGAGACGATCTGCCTGAGCACGCCCCCATTCTTTCAGGCCGTCGGCCAGTATTACGAAGATTTTTCGCAGACCAGCGACGAAGACGTGCGCGAGTTACTGAGCCAGGCCGCGCAAGATATGTCCGAGCGAAACCAAACGGATCAGCAATGACGGACGCCGAACTTGTTCGCGAAATAGCGCAGCCACTCACAGACCAGTCGGGCGATTACGATGCGCTGAACCAAAGCGGCGCGAGTACGCGCACGCACTCCCACAGCTGGCGCGAAACGGAAACGCATCTGCCCTAGATCTTGCACGAAGTGCTTTCGGAGTGCGATGCGTCCTCGCATCGCTTTGGCTGGCCTATGAGTAAGAGCAAGGAGCGGACTACAAGATGAGCGAAGTACAAATTCAGGCCGGGCGTGCAGTTCTCTCTGGGAATTTGACTATTCCAGAGAACGCGACCGGGCTTGTTCTCTTTGCGCACGGCAGCGGGAGCAGCCGGCGCAGTCCACGCAATCAATTTGTCGCGCACACGCTAAATGATGCCGGCCTTGCAACGCTGCTTTTTGATCTGCTCACGCCGAAGGAGGAGGCACTCGACGTGCACACTCGTGAGCACCGATTCAATATCGCGTTGCTCGCCGAACGCCTCGTCCACGGCACAACATGGGCAAAACAACAGGAGCAAACACGCGATCTGCGGGTCGGTTATTTCGGCTCGAGCACGGGCGGAGCTGCTGCTCTGGTTGCAGCGGCCGAGATTTCAGAAGATGTTGGCGCTGTGGTTTCACGTGGTGGACGCCCCGATCTGGCCGGCGACGCATTGCCAAAAGTCAAGGCGCCGACATTACTCATCGTCGGTGGCAATGACGACATTGTAATCGAACTAAACGAAATGGCGCGCGATCAGATGCGCTGCGAAGTAAAGCTGGAGATTGTTCCCGGCGCGACGCATCTCTTCGAAGAACCGGGCGCGCTGGAGAAAGTCGCCAAACTCGCAAGCGATTGGTTTGTTAATCACATCGGCGCGAAATCGGCCTGATTGTCATTCCGAGCGAAGTCGAGGAATCTCGGATTGTAAACTTAGGGTAACATCGCGGGATCCTTCGACTCCGCGGAGTTTACCCTGAGCAAGCAAATCGAGTCGAATGGGCTCCGCTCAGGATGACATGC
>JBGPNR010000107.1:0-6705 GCA_041487635.1 Candidatus Udaeobacter sp.
CGCCCGAGCCGACACGAACCGGCCTGTTATCAAAGTCCGGCAGAAGGATATCGAGATTGAAGATCGACAATACGTTCTGGATCGGAGCGCGATGCGTCTACATGTGCGGGCTTTTTCTGGGTATGAAGTTTACAGCGAGCGTGACCCGGATGTCGGCCAGGAATTTAACTACGGGGGTGTGGTAGGGATAAACGCAACGTGGAATATCTTCGACGGATTCGCGACCAAAGGTCGCATGCAGGCTACGCGCGCCCGACGCGAGGCAGCAGTGCAAGCTCTGGCAGCAGCGCGACGGAGCGTCGCCTCAGAAGTGCGCAGCGCATTCTTGGACCTTCAACAAGCAGATCGCGTCCTCGAATCGGAGACAAAAAATGTGCAGACGGCGGACGAGTCTCTTGAGATGACGAAAGGCAATTTTGCTGCCGGTTTGGGGACACAGCTCGACGTCCTGCAAGCCGCATCCGACGTCACCCGGACGCGCACCACCCGGTTGAGCGCGATTTACTTGCACAACGTTGCTCTCGCCCGCCTGGCACACGCTTGTGCGAGTTCAGCTGAAGCACTCGATTTCGGATCACAAATTACAAAGGCCAAGAGTGAAAAGCCCAATGCAGCGAAGGTTTCGGATGTGGCGCGACCGCCGCAAAAATTAAGCGAACGATGAACAGATCATCTGCGACTCTGGCGAGCCAGTCTGTAGCCGTCGCCCTGTGGGCGACGCGACACGCGGATGCTAAACACGTCAGCGCTGCGCTTCCCACAGGGAAGCAGCTACAGCGGGCCGTTATTCACCTTTTTATCCCGTTTCTCGTAGTTTGTTTCGGGCACACAGCGCACGCCATTACCCTTGAACGCGTTCTCCAGACCACACTCGAAAAAAATCCCGCAATCCAGGAAGCGAAATCGGGTCTTGAACAAGCAGCTGGGCAGCGGCTGGTTTTTCGTTCCGTCGTCTGGCCTCACGCCGAATTGGGCGCGCCGGCTGGCGTTCAGGCCGGTCACCGGGCTGGTGAAAGCGGAGTAAAAGGCTTTTTCGTCGGGCGCGGCTGGCTTACACAGACTTTGTTCAACATGGCTGTGCCGCCGTCGCTCCGGCGTGGAGACATTGAAGTTCTCATCGCTCAACAGCAATTGAATGTCGCCATAGTGGAGCAGCTGCACGCGGCGCGGCTGGCGTTTTACACGGCGCTTTATAATCGGTCGCTTGAGTCAATTCGGGACGAACAACGACAAAAATTGGAGGAGAACGTTACGACTCAGAAAGATCGCTTTGAAGCCGGGTTGGCCGATAAGAGCGCATTCACAAGCGCAACTGTCCAATCCTCCGAGCTGGTCCCGCAAATTGAAAGCGCGCACGGCGCGTATCGGCAAGCGCAATTGAAATTGGCGGAAGCGATGGGAATCGATCCTGCAAAATCAACGTTGCCCGAGCCGGAAGGCGAACTGCAGTTCGTTCCGCTGCGCGTTGATGTTGATTCCGAAACAGCAGCGGCCTTGCAACGACGGGCCGATCTAAAGCTCGCGCGCTTGTTCGTCCGCGCTGCTAACGAGGATCAACGGATCATCGCGGCCGGCTATTATCCTACGGTCGTGGGAAGCATTCCTGGTGAGTACGTTCCTGTAACAGGGATCCATCGCCAGGGGTCAACGAGCAAGACACAGGACTTTATCGGGTCGGAGATTCGTGAAAAGGCAGCATATACGTGGCGGGTGATCGATAACGGCGAAGTAGGAGGTGCAGTGTTGAAGGCGCGCGCTGCAGGGGAAATGAACGAATTGACGTGCAGGAATCTGGAAGCAAATGTCAGCCGCGAACTCTCGCGAATCGCCAACGACCTTAGGGGAATTGAAGCCCGCCAAAGATCGCTCTCGGCAGCGTCCGTCGCTGCAGAGGAAGGCGCCCGGACGGTTCGGGAAAATGTCGCCAGCGGTCTCGCCTCGCCCTTCGAATACCGCGTCAGTGAAAATGCCTTCCTAAAAACCAGAAGCGGCCTGCTGGATGCTATTTATCAGCACAATATGGCACTTGCAGAATGGGATCGTGCCACTGGGCGCTATTTCCAATTTTCAGACGACACCGCGCCAAACGTGCATTAGTTCCTGCGATTGAAATTGCCGGAATCAAAAACGATTTTATGGGGCGGCGCAGCGGCGTTCGTGCTCCTTCTCGCGCTGGCGTATTATTTCCTGATGCCGGTGGCAGAAGTGGTTACAGTCCGCCGGGGCACGGCCATCTCCGCCGTTTACGGGACGGTGCGGATCGAACCGGCGTTTGTTGTCCGAATTCGCGCGCAAAATGACGGCTTCATTCAATTGGCGGAACCTTTCTCCGCCGGTCGCGGCGCAATCGGGAAGAACGTAGAAAAAGGCCAGGTGCTGGCAACGATCGCCGACGAAGAGACCGCTCGACAACTCAAGCAGGCGCGCGCCGATTTGCAGGCCGCCGTTGACCGCGCGGCGCTCCCCCTACCCTCCTCTGAGTTGCTCAAAGCGGCTGAGGACAATCTGCAACGCCTGGAGAAAGTGGTCTCCTCCGGCAATGTGCCCGCTGTTGAATATCAAAAGGCCAGGAGCGAAGCAAACCGGCTGAGAGGCGCGGTAGAAACGGAGCGAATCGAGCGAGATCGCAATCTCAATTCGCTTGAAGAAACAACAAGAAAATTAGAGGCCCAGATGAAGAGCGCGGAAGTCCGATCGCCCATCGACGGGCTTCTCACTAACGTGCAGACAATTGATGGGGAACTGGTGTCAGACGGCAACGAGCTTTTCACCGTTTCATCACGCAAAAATTACGTTCGCGGCGAGGTAAACGAGGAGGACGTGGGCGAAGTGAAACCGGGAATGAAAGCGAAGGTGCAGCTCTACGCGTATCGCACACGGAGTTTCACGGCGCGAGTGACCTCAGTTCAACCTGCTGCCGATCCAACCACGCAGCGTTACACTGTTGTGCTGGAGATGGAAAATCCGCCCGACAATTTGATGGCGGGAATGACGGGCGAAATGAACATCATCACCGGGACGCATGACAACGCTCTTCTGGTGCCGACACGTGCCCTGCTTGTCGATCAAGCGTTAATCGTGAAGCACGGCATTGTACATTCGCGCACGGTCGGGGTCGGATTTCGCACACTGGATTTTACGGAGGTGACCAATGGCTTGGAGGAAGGCGGTCACGTGATCGTGTCCGACCAGGACAAATTCCACTCCGGCGAAACCGTGCGGCAGCGAATGGTCAGTTCACCGCCCCCGCCGAAGGCGCCATGACGCCGCCGCTGTATATTGCGCTGCGGTTTTTAACGCACCGCAAGCGCGCGTTGCTTCTGAGCCTTAGCGGCGTGGTTTTCGGCGTCGCCATCTTTATCTGTACGCAAGCGCAGACGCAGGGCTTCGCACGTTATTTCATCGACTCAACCATCGGCAGCAATGGGGCGCTGGTCATCAAATCGCGTTTCCGACCGCGCTACGAACCGCTAATGGTTTCGGCGAAAGGCTCCAAAGCAAACATGGGACGTCGACTCTATTTTGAAGGCATCAGCAACCCGAATGAGATCATGCGGGTGAGCAGGCAATTTTCTAATGTCGTTTCTTGTTCGCCTGTCCTGCGCGGAACCGTTAGCGCTCGCGCCGGATTTGAGAACGCTACTGTCGATCTTTACGGCATTGATCCAGCCCTGCACGCGCAGACGACCGATATTCTTCACCAATTAGTCGACGGCAACTTTGATGATTTTCGCAACAACACCAGCTCGATCATTATCGGTTCGCGCCTGGCCGAACTACTTCAGACTGGCGTCGGCGACACCGTGCAATTGCTCGCGCCCAACGGCGAATACTGGCGGTTCACCGTTGCCGCAATCGCGCGCGCGGGCATTGGCTCGATTGATGCGACTCGGATTTACG
Organism: Candidatus Udaeobacter sp.; assembly: GCA_041487635.1. Lineage (GTDB taxonomy): Bacteria > Verrucomicrobiota > Verrucomicrobiia > Chthoniobacterales > UBA10450 > Udaeobacter. Next base: position 3,901 of record JBGPNR010000107.1, read on the forward strand.
CCCATGCGCGAGTGGCGCAGGCCCTTCTCCAGCAACCTTCCGGCGCGTCAATGATCATTTACAAACTGCGAAATCCCAACCGCGCGCCGGCTTTAGCCAGCCGCTTCGAAACGCTATTTCAGCACAACGCCTCCAGCTGGCAGGAACGCGAGGAGAGCACACTGCAACTTTTTCTGACTTTGAGAATGTCGGTCGCGATCACGGTGTCTCTTATCATTCTGTTGGCTGGTTTCGGTATTTTCAATGTCCTTACGATGTCCGTGCTCGCGAAAATAAAGGAGATCGCGATTTTGCGTTCGATGGGTTACCGGCGCATCGACATTTCATCGATTTTCTTGTGGCAAGGGGCGCTGATCGCCGCAGCCGGATCACTGCTCGGCTGTTTGCTGGGCGCGTTAATGACCTGGGGCGTGTCGCACATTCCGATTCGTCTCCGCGGGTTGCTGTACACGAATTACTTTTTGGTGACATGGGATTGGCGCCATTACGTCTTTGCAACGTTGCTCGCGATCCTGGCCGTGTTCATCGCGAGTTATGTTCCGGCCCGCCGCGCCGCTGAATTGCCACCGGTCGTCACCCTGCGAGGTTCAAGCGTGTGAACTCGGAAGTTTGCCTCAGTTGCGAAGGCGTCGAACGCTACCTTGGCGAAGAGGAAGAACGCGTACACGCCTTACGCGGTGTGTCGCTGAAGGTCGAGGCCGGAAGCGTCCACGCCGTTGTCGGCCCGTCCGGCTGCGGCAAAAGTTCGTTGCTCTACATTCTCGGGCTGCTTGACCTGCCGGACGCCGGCCGCGTTTCAATTGAATCGGAGCCGGTGTCTCAGCTGAGCGATGACGAGCTGGCGTACAAGCGCAGCAAGTTCATAGGCTTCATTTTTCAGTTCCATTTCTTGATGGAGGATTTCACTTCACAGGAGAACGTGATGATTCCGATGCGCAAACTGGGGCAGCTTTCCGATAGCCAGATGCGCGAACGCGCTGCCGGCCTGCTGGAAGCGGTTGGTTTGGGCGACAAATTGCGAAGACCCAGTCGTCATCTCTCCGGAGGCGAGCAACAACGTGTGGCTATCGCACGCTCCCTCGCCAATGATCCTCGAGTCATTCTGGCGGACGAACCGACCGGCAATCTGGATACTGCCAACTCGGAGCGCGCGTTTGAACTGCTGCAAAATATCGTCCAAAAAGGCGGCAAAGCTCTGCTTCTGGCCACGCATAATCCGGTGATCGCCGAAGCCTGCGATTGGATCCATGAGATGAAAGACGGCCGCATCACTGCCAGCCATTCGCGGGCCGCGCGAAGTTGATTTCTTAAATCAACCAACAAGCGCAGCGCCACGCCCCAACTGAAAAACGCTGACAGTTGGCAGCTCGCCGCTCCACCGTTAATCTCGCAGGCGATGGAGAATATCCTGCCAATCTTAATTGCGGATGCGCCCGAGGCTTTGACCGAATTGTGTGGCGTCAATTTACTCGAACGTTTGCTCCGCATTTTGCAGCGGCTCGGATTTCGCAGCGCGATGGTTTTTTCCACAACACCGGAAATCGTCGGAGCTGAATTAGCGAAGCGCTCGTGGCCGCGGAACCAAATAACTGCGGATCTTGTTTCGAGCGCAAGTAAACCGCTTACTGCCCAATGGCTTTTAGAACAAAGCCCGGCTGACTGCTTCTTAATAATCCCGGCAAATATTTATTGTGACGCGCGCCTGCTTGCCGCCCTTTGCGCGAAAGATTCATCGGTTGCGCTTGTCGATTCCAATCCACCAGAATTCGCGCGACATTTGGTTCGAAATCCCTGCGGCCCTGCAGTGATCACGAGAGATTTTCTTTTTGCCCTTCCCCCCACAGCGCCGTTTTTTAGCGAGCTCACAAGGAAGATCGACCACGGCAAGACCGATACCGTCGACGCGGCGAAACAAGACGATTACATCGTCAGCATGCGCCGGCACGTGCGGCCACTCTCCTTCCGCGTGCCGCTGGAGCAGGACCATCGTCTGGCCGAGCGTATTATTCTCAACTCGGCGCAAAATGGAACACTCGACTTGCCCGCTTACATTCACGCACCGATCGAAACGGCAATCATCTCGCTTCTTTGCAAAACGCGAATCACGCCAAACCAAATCACGATTGTGGGTTTCATCATTGGATGCAGCGCGACCGCGGCATTCGCGCTTGGCCGCGTCGGGCTCGGAATCATCGCTGCTCTCATATTTGGTATCGTCGATGGACTGGACGGAAAGCAGTCGCGCGTCAAAATCGAAACAACGGAGCTTGGGAAATGGGAACATCATCTCGATGATTTGATCGAGTATTCGTGGTGGACGGCCATTCCTTTTCAATTGTGGCGAAGCGGCCTGTTTCCGAACGTGTTTTATTTTTTCACATTGCTCATCGGATCGCACTTATTGGATCACTTTGCGAGACGCCGGACGAAGATGGCGAAAGGCCGCCTGCTGGATGACGTCGCGCCGTTCGACCGCGCTTTTCGGCTGATCGCAGCTCGAAGGAACGTTTACGTCTGGATCCTGGCGTGTGGCTTTTTGTTACACGCCTTTCCGCAAAGTTACGCCGTCATCTGCGGATGGGCTGCTTTTAGTGCTGCCGTTCATCTCGTGCGTTCCATCTGGATTTGTAACACCCAAGGACCTCATGTTGTTGGTTCGAGAGCTTGAAGAAGGAGATAACATCGAGGGCACGCGCTTGGCGCGCGCGACAATTTCCCGTATCCATTTTTTAAATCGTCGAGCCTCGGATGCGGCCAGCTGTTGTCGTACTCGGTGCAATAGGCACAATCGAGATTGCAACGGTC
>JBGPNR010000108.1:0-6663 GCA_041487635.1 Candidatus Udaeobacter sp.
AAATGTTTTCGGAACTTTCTTCAACGGCGGTCACATCCGCTGCGCCTGCGCGCGCGCACGTCAACGCAAATGCTCCCTGGTTTGCAAAGCAATCCAGGACGCGTCGGTCGCGGGCGTATCCCGCGACGGTTCCGTAATTATATTTCTGGTCGAGATAGAAACCGGTCTTTTGACCGTGCAACAGATCGACTTCGAACTTTACGCCTTCGATTTCGATCGCTGTTTGCGATGGAGTTCCGCGCAAAATGCCTCTACGTAACTCCAATCCCTCTGCGTTGCGGATTGGCGCATCGTTTCGTTCGATGATGATAACATTGCCGAACAGTTCGATCATTGCAGCCGCGATCGAATCTTTTCGGAGATCCATGGCGAGCGTGAGAGTCTGCAAAACGAAACGATCGCCGTAGCGATCGATGATGACGCCGGGCAGACCGTCACTCTCGCTCCACACGACGCGACGCAGCTTTGGATCGACCTCCCGCCGGTCGCGATACTCGGAAGCTTGCGCAATTCGGCGCCTAAAGAAATCGGGATCCAAATCCTGACGGCGCCGCGAGAAACGACGCGCCACGATTTGTGATTTCGAATTGTAAATGGCACTCCCGATCAGACGGTCCTTGCCGTCCTTGAGTGAAATCACATCGCCATCCGTTGGATTGCCAAAAACCTTGAGAACTTCACTGGAAAATACCCAATCATGTCCGTGCAAAATTCGCGCACGCGGTTTAACAACGATTCCGGCCATAGAAGGAATTCAACGTCCAATACCCCACTCGCCTTCGCAACGCTTCCGCGCATCCAACCGCCCGACTGTCAACGCCCAAGTGTCATTCCGAGCGAAGGCGAGGAATCTCTCGAAATTAAATCCAGAGATGTCTCGACTTCGCTCGACATGACAAAACAGTAAGCGAGTTGAAAATTGGATGCTAAACATTGAGCGTTTGCGCATGCAAATCGTTACACAAACCTCCATCGATATCCCCGGCATCAAAAAACTGCGCAGCGGCAAGGTGCGCGAAGTCTTTGACCTTGGCGACACACTCCTCTTTGTGGTAACGGATCGCATCTCAGCCTTTGACGTGATTTTACTCGACCCGATCCCGCACAAGGGCGCGGTGCTCAACCAAATTTCCGCGTTCTGGTTCAAGCGATTCGGCGATATTCAGAATCACCTTGTCACGGCGAATTTCGAAGAGTTCCCGGACGATCTGCAGGAGTTTCGCGAGCAGCTTGTCGGACGCTCGATGATCGTAAAGAAAACAAAACCGCTGCCAGTAGAATGTGTCGTGCGCGGTTATCTCGCGGGTTCCGGTTGGAAAGAATATCAGCAATCGCAGAGCGTTTGCGGAATCAAGCTTCCAGCCGGACTAAAGCTCGCATCGCAATTGCCAGAACCAATCTTTACCCCGGCGACGAAAGCAAAAGAAGGTCATGATGAGAACATCGACATGAAACGATGCGCTCAGATTCTTGGTGAAGAAGTCGCAAACCGCGTGAAGACGCTAAGCCTGGAAATTTATTCGCGCGGCCGCGATCACGCCGATCAGCAGGGAATCATCGTTGCGGATACGAAATTTGAGTTTGGCATTGTTGATGGAGATTTGCTCTTGATTGACGAATGCCTCACGCCGGACTCTTCTCGCTTCTGGCCAAAGGACCAATATGCCGTCGGACAGAGCCCACCGAGTTTCGACAAACAATTCGTGCGTGATTATCTGGAGACGCTCGATTGGGACAAGACTCCGCCAGCCCCGCGCTTGCCGAAGGACGTTATCGAAAAAACCTCCGCGAAATATCTGGAAGCATTTCGCCGACTGACGGGGAGCGACATCGCGAACGGCTAAAATTGAGCGCACAAAAAATCCAGGGTCGTACTCACGCGACCGCGCGCGATCCCAAGCGTAACCCAGGCATCTTGGCTGATGCGTCGAGCAGGCTTCCCAGCCTGCAATTCCGTGCGGGCAGGATACCCGCTCGACCGAACAGCCAAGGATGGCTGTGTTACGCTTGAACCTGGTTGAAACGAAATGCCACTGAACCGGCCTGACATCTTGTTTATCATGACCGACCAGCAGCGGTTCGATACGATCGCTGCGCTCGGCAACTCGCATATTTACACGCCGAACCTCGATCGCCTGGTGAGAAGGGGAATTGCGTTTTCGAATGCATATGCCACGTGTCCGGTTTGCGTCGCCGCTCGTTACACGATCCGGACGGGATGTGAGCCGCCGACCACGCGCGTCTTTAGTAACGCAAAAGCGGCTCCGGTGGCCGATCAAGCGCTGGAAATGGAAGTGCGTTGCGGACCGTATCTGGGGCGGACGATGTCGCGACTTGGGTACCGAACTTTTGGAATCGGAAAATTTCACACGACTCCGTGGAACGAAGATCTCGGTTATGAAACGTTATGGCGCTGCGAAGAGACTTACCATCCGCCAAAGCGCGAAGGCGATGACTACGGATCATGGCTGGCAGGGGAGCACCCAGAGTTCGACTTCCTGGAGCAACCGATGGGTGAGCGCAGCGAGATGTACTACCTTCCCCAGCGCAGCCCGCTTCCAGCCGAACTAGGAGGCGAATGGTGGATGGCCGATCGCGCGATAGAGGAGATCGCAAAGTCAGGTGATTCGCGCCCGTTTTTCGGATTCGTCTCGTTCGTAGGTCCGCATCCGCCGCTGGCTCCGCCCATTCCGTTCAATCGAATGTACAATCCCGATCGAATGCCAGAGCTGGTTCTCGGCAAGGTGGAAGAAGATCAGCTGGATGAAGAAATCCCTTACATGCGATATGCCGTCTGGGCAGATGCCATCAATCCAGAGCTGGCCAAAATTGTGAAGGCTCGATATTACGGCGAGATCACTTACCTGGATCATTGCCTTGGCAGAATCCTTAATGCAATCGAACGACGGCCGAATTCGGACAACGTTCTAATCTGTTTTTTCTCCGATCACGGCGATCTTTTGGGTGATCATCACGGGTGGCAGAAACAAAATTTCTTTGAGCCGGCCTGCCGTTTCCCTTTGCTTCTCAGTTGGCCCGCAACGTTGCCCGCTGGAACGGTCCGAAGTGAGCTGATTAGTCTGGCCGACCTTTTCAGCATTGCGACCGGGGCCGCAGGTGCATGCGACGGGCGGCAAGGAATGGAGGTGCTTAAAATGCTGCGAGGCGAATGCGCGCCGCGCGAACATCTCGTCGGAATGGTCGAAATTCCTGGCTCGCAGGACTTCAAGGTGATGGTGTTAACCAAAGAGTGGAAATACATCTTCATGGCCAACGGCGGGCGTGAACAACTCTTCAATCGGAGACGCGACCCCAATGAGCTGTCGAACTGCGTCAGCTCGTCTTCTGCAATCAGGAATGATCTTTATGCTCTGGCCGTACAAGCATGCCGCGTCCCGGGCGCGAAGGACGCGCTCGACGGCGATAAACTTCGCGCATTTCCTTTTCGCGAACGGCTCAGGACGCGCATCTATCAATTTGACCGTTCGCGCGGCGTGCTTGGATTCCCAGAGAAACCAGAGGACGCGCTGCACGGCTTCGACCCCACCACCTTGAAGCGATTGAAGTGATATGGAGAGTTCTTCGGATGACCGGGAAGATCTTGGCGCCGGCCTGAAGCCGGGCGACTCGCATTATCGCGCGTACGTCGGCCCTCCGGAGGATTACGATTTGATCGCGGCGATGACGTTCAACCTTCTCACCACGCTTGGTCTGCGCCAGCATCATTCATTGCTCGATGTCGGCTGCGGTTCGCTCCGAATCGGGCGCTTGCTAATTCCGTACCTGAATCGAGGAAAATACTTCGGCTTGGAGCCGCATCAATGGCTGGTCGAGGCGGGAATTAAACACGAACTCGGCGAAGAGGTAGTACAAATCAAACGACCAACGTTCTTCTTCACCGATTCACCTGACGCGCTTACGCAGAAAAGGATCTCCTTCGATTTCGCATTGGCTCAATCGATCTTCAGCCATTGTGGACTCGATCTGATTAGGGGTTGGTTGTCCGCAATTTCGCGTTCACTGGCCAGAGATGGAGCTCTGGTTGCGACGTTTTTGCCTGACGAGAAGGACTCGGCAAAGACGGGCTGGGTCTACCCCGAATGTGTGAATTACCGGTCAGCGACATTGGAACGCACAGCCGCAGAAGCAAATTTGCGATTTCAAATTCTGGATTGGAAACATCCTCGGCAGACGTGGGCGCTCTTTGCTGCGCCGAAGTTTGATTCAACATGGTTCAAGAATCAGCCTCTCACTTGGAACGCAGCGCTCGAAAACGCGCTGAGTCGAAAGAAACAGGGAAATGTCGCTCCTGTGACTGGAACGGATTGAGCGATGCAAGTTGCAAGCAACGACGAGATTTTCGCGGCCCCGTTAAAGGTGGAAGATCCGGCCGAGTGCCACTTTTACCACACGATGGAAGTCCCAGGTCATGGGGTAATGAATGGCGAGTGGGATTTGCGTGGCAGAGTGGATGACTATTTGGGGAGAGTCGATTTCGCCCGTCAACGCGTTTTGGAAATCGGGCCCGCGAGCGGTTTCTTAACCTTCGAGATGGAAAAACGCGGCGCAGACGTCGTTTCTGTCGAAGTAACAGCCGAGCACGGCTGGGATTTTGTTCCGTATCCGGATAAGAAATTGGAAGAAGTGTTCGGACCACGTCGAATCGTGATGGAACGGTTGAAGAATTCCTATTGGTTCAGTCACGCGGCTCACCAGTCCAACGCGAAGGTTCACTACGGGGACGTTTACAACTTGCCCGCCGCCCTCGGAGAATTCGAGATCGCAGTAATGGGTTCCGTCTTGTTACACTGCCGCGATCCGCTCCGCATCGTTGAGCAATGTGGAAAGATAGCTAGATCGCTGATCATCACTGATATGTTGCATCCGGATTTGGAAGGCGCGCCTGTCTGCCGTCTCGCGCCAGCTCCGCAGAATTTCCTCTGGCACACCTGGTGGCATTTCAGCACACAATTTTTTACCCAGTTCCTCGCCGTAATGGGATTTACGACGGCGGAGATTTTGACCCACCAGCAGTACCGGGTCGGAAGAGCCTACACGCTTTTCACCATCGTCGGCCGAAGGTAGCGGCGGTCACTTCCCCGCTAGAGCAAGACGGCTGCACAACTCGCGTATGCATAAAATTCCGGTAAATCCGCGTCTCCTGGCCCCCCTGTCTCCTTGGCGCAAGCGGAAAGGATTGAGGTGAAGGGTTCTGCAACACTGCAAGAAATCAAAGTCGAAAATCCTCGCCCTGCCCTCTCCTTGGGAAGGGAGAGGCGAATCCACGCGCGAATATGAGACGCACTACATGCGTTACGAAATCAATTCCGCAACAAGGGATTTCTCCTCTTTTAATTCCGCTACTGACGCGTCGATTTTCGCGCGGCTGAAATCATTTATCGGAAGTCCCTGGACGATTTCCCATTTTCCGTTGCGCACACGGACCGGGAATGACGAGATCAATTCTTCCTCGACATTATAACTTCCATCGGAGCAAACGGCCACGCTGTGCCAATCGTTGGCCGGCGTGTCGTTGATGAGCGAACACACGGTATCGATAATCGCGTTGGCGGCTGACCCGGCTGAAGAAAGTCCGCGTGCCTTGATCACGGCCGCACCGCGCTGTTGCACCGTCGCAATGAATTCTTCCTTCAGCCATTTCTCGTCTCCGATCACCTCGTTCGCGGGACGACCGTCGATCCTGGCATTGTAGAAATCCGGATACTGAGTCGAGGAATGATTGCCCCAGATGGCCATGTTCGTGACCGAACCAATCCCTACACCGGCCTTACGCGCGAGCTGCGCGCGGGCGCGGTTTTCATCCAATCGGGTCATAGCGAACCAGCGGTCGCGCGGAATTTCTTTCGCGTTGTTCATCGCAATCAGACAATTCGTGTTGCACGGATTCCCTACTACGAGTACGCGGACATCAGCCGCTGCGTTTTTTTGGATCGCCTGACCTTGCCCGACGAAGATCTTGCCGTTGATCCCGAGTAACTCCTTCCGCTCCATGCCGGCCTTGCGCGGCACACTTCCGACAAGCAGTGCCCAGTTGATATCGCGAAAGCCTTCATCGAGGTCGGCCGTCGGTGTCATCGATTCGAGCAGCGGAAAGGCACAATCATCCAATTCCATGACCACCCCGTTGAGCGCAGCGAGCATTGGAGGAATCTCAATCAGGTGGAGTCTTAGCGGCTGATCGAGCCCGAACATCTGTCCGGAGGCAATGCGAAACAGAAGCGCGTAACCAATCTGTCCGGCGGCGCCGGTCACAGCGACTTTGATCGGAGTTTTCATGATGCAATTAGCCACAAACGTGTTGCAGAGCAAAGCCGGAGCAAAGACGCAGCACGTAACACAGGCATCTTGCCTGTGGGGCCGGCGGGCGACTCGCCTGCCGAAAAAGAAAACGTGTGGTAAATTAACTGTCGATGTATCCGACGAAGCTGACCAAGATCATCAATCTCTTCGAATCGTTGCCGGAAGATGAGCGGCGCGAGACGCTCGTCTCCTACGCGGATAACGCTAAGAATCAAGAGCCGCGAGAAAGCGAGAATTTTGATCTGGTCGATGTGCGAAAAGACGAAGAATGCACGGACACCGTGGGCGTTTACCTGCACGTGGACGAAAATGGGAAGGCGCACATTCGCATGACGCTCGGCC
>JBGPNR010000109.1:0-6516 GCA_041487635.1 Candidatus Udaeobacter sp.
TATAAGAAGATTACCGGCGAGGACGCCTACAAAGTGCCGATGCGAATTTATCCCGCCGTCCACTACACGATGGGCGGGCTTTGGGTCGATTACGACTTAATGAGCAACGTGCCGGGTTTGTTTGTTATCGGTGAAGCGAATTTTTCCGATCACGGCGCCAACCGCCTCGGAGCCAGCGCGCTGATGCAAGGTCTGGCTGACGGTTACTTCGTTTTGCCTAACACGCTCCCAAATTATCTCGCCGGTCAAATGGGAAAACGGCCGTCGCCGGATTCTCCGGAGTTTCAAGAAGCAGAAGAAGATGTTCGCGCCAGGATCGAGAAACTCCTGAAAGTCAATGGAACCCGTTCGCTCGATTCGTTTCACCGAGAACTCGGCCTTCTTCTCTGGGATAAATGCGGGATGTCGCGCCACGAAAAAGGGTTACGCGAAGCGCTCGAAGAAATTCCCGAACTGCGAAAACAATTCTGGCGCGAGGTGCGCGTCCTGGGCAGCGACGGAGATTTTAATCAGTCCCTGGAACGCGCCGGGCGCGTCGCCGATTTTCTCGAATTTGCTGAGCTGATGTGTACGGACGCGCTCGAGCGCGACGAATCGGCTGGCGCACATTTTCGCGAGGAACATCAAACCCCCGACGGCGAGGCACTACGTGACGACGAACGTCACGCTGCGGTGTACGCGTGGGAATTTCAAGGTGACGGGCAACGCCCGAAGCTGCATCGCGAGCCGCTACATTTCGAGACCGTGCATCTAACTCAAAGGAGCTATAAGTGAAGTTAAGAGTCGTTAGTTGAGAGTTGAGAGTTCAGAGACAAACCTATGTTCAATTTCGAAAAGCTCGATGTCTGGCAGAAGGCGATTGATTTCGCCAACCTGGTTTACAACGAGACCCGAGCATTCCCAGCCGAAGAGCGGTTTGGCCTAACAAACCAGCTCCGCAGAGCAGCCGTTTCAATTTCGTCGAATATCGCAGAAGGTTCGTCTCGATCTTCTAAGAGTGATTTTGCTCGATTCTTGGAGATCGCGGCTGGGTCCGTCTTCGAAGTAGTCTCGCAAGCTTTCATTGCGCAGCATCAAGGCTTTTGGAGCGACGTCCAGTTTCGACGAATCTACAACGACGCCGAAGAGTTGAGCCGAATGCTCAGCGGCTTGAGAAAATCGCTACTCTCAACTCTCAACTCTCAACCATGAACTTTCAGTTGAGAATCTGGCGGCAGCCGAATCCAAAATCCCCCGGCAAACTCGTCGATTACGACGTGGAAAACATCTCGTCGCACACGTCGTTTCTGGAAATGCTCGATATTCTGAATGAAAAGTTGCTCCTGCGCGGCGAGGAGCCAATCGCATTCGACTCCGACTGCCGCGAAGGAATTTGCGGTACGTGTTCACTCACGATTAACGGCGAAGCTCACGGTCCCGATCATCCGGCCGCGGTATGCGAGCTTTACATGAGAAAATTTCGAGACGGCGCCACGATCACAGTCGAGCCGTTCCGCGTCGGCGCTTTCCCGCTCGTCAAGGATCTCGTGATTGATCGAAGCTCGTTGGATCGCATTGTGCAAGCCGGTGGGTTCATCAGTGCCCGTGCCGGGTCCGCTCCGGAAGCAAATTCGATCCCGATTCCCAGGCACGATGCCGATCTGGCCATGGAAGCCGCGGCCTGCACTGGCTGCGGCGCGTGCGCCGCGGCGTGTCCAAATGGGTCGGCGATGCTCTTCACTTCCGCGAAAGTCTCCCACCTTGCGTTCCTGCCACAGGGCCATCCGGAGCGGGAAAGTCGTGCGTTGGAAATGGTTCGCGTGATGGATGCAGAGGGTTTCGGCAATTGCACTAACACTTATGAATGCGAAGCCGTGTGCCCTGCCGAGATCAGCGCCAGTTTGATTGCGAAACTAAATCGCGAGTACGCGCGAGCACAATTACGCCAACGCTTGGGGGAGTAATCCCCCGCGCGTGTTTGCGAATTCTGGGGAGCGCACGCGTCTCGCGTGCTGGTTTCGGCGTCGCGCCGAAACGATCCTTTGTCTGATTTCCGTTGTCGTCGACGATGAACGGACCTAGAGGAAAGTTCGCGATCGCGAGGACGCGCTCGCCAGCACGCGAGACGCGCGCGCTATCCGATCGTTTCGCAAGCGCATGTCCACAATTCCGGATCGAGCTCTGCCTTCGCCCGCTCAGCTATACGATCGGCCTCTGCATCCTCGCGCAGCACTGCGAACGTTGCCGAGCCAGAACCAGACATTAGCGCCGCGCCCACTTCCGGTTGCTTGAGCAACCACATCTTCAACTCCGCGAGAAAAACAAACTTTTCAAAAGCCGCACGCTCAAGGTCGTTGACGAAAGTCTGGCCCCCGAATTCTTGAGTTGCGTAAGAGACTCTTGGAATTTCTCGCGAGGCTTGCCAGTGGTGATATGCCCATAAAGTCGAAACGGCAAAGCCCGGTTTGAGCAATAGCAGCGATCGGCTTTGCCGTAGCTTTAGGGGCGTGACCAGTTCGCCGCGTCCCTTACAAAGTGCGGCGGACTGGAAAATAAAAAATGGAATGTCTGATCCGATCGTTTCCGCTATTTTCGACAGCGCTTCGCGCGGCAAGTTCGTCTCGAACAGTTGGTTGAGCGCCAGTAGCGTGGAAGCTGCGTCGCTGCTTCCGCCACCCAGACCCGCAGCGTGGGGAATTTTCTTCTGGAGCTCGATTGAAATCGCGGCATCGATCTTTGCCTTGGCTACGAAAGCTTTCGCCGCGCGCACGACAAGATTATCGTCGCCCTGCGGCACCGAAGGTACATCACAGCGAAACACAATACCCGTTTTACCGCTGCGTTTCTCGACTTTGATCTCGTCGTAAAGCGAGATCGGCGTGATGACCGTTTCGATTTCGTGAAAACCGTCGCTGCGCCGTCCGAGGATTTTCAACGAAAGATTGATCTTCGCAGGCGCGAGCACTTGCATATATCGTCATGTCGAGCGTAGTCGAGACATCCCGTGTTGCCAGTCAAAGCTAGTGCCGCGGGATCCCTCGACTCCGCTCGGGATGACAGACGCTGCTGACAAAATCATCGTCGCGCTGGACGTCGCGACAAAAGAAAAAGCGCTCGAACTCGTTCAAGAGTTGCGCGACCAGATTTCTTTTTTCAAAATCGGACTCCAACTTTACACTGCCGAAGGTCCGGAAATCATCCGCGCTGTCTTAGCTACCGGCTCCAAGGTCTGGCTCGATCTGAAACTCTACGATATTCCGAACACGGTCGCAGGAGCAGTCAAATCCGCGAGTCACCTCGGTGCGCACATGCTTACCATTCACTTGAGCGGTGGGAGCGAAATGATCCGCGCCGCCACTGACGCTCGCGCTAACGACATAGTGATCCTTGGGGTGACTGTTCTGACAAGCGCGACGGAACAGACACTGCGCGAAATCGGGATCGCCGCCAGAGTGGCCGATCAGGTCCTGCGCCTGGCTGGGCTAGGTGTCGAAGCAGGCATCGATGGACTTGTGGCGAGCCCGCACGAAATCAAAACTCTTCGCAGTGAATTCGGCGGCAAAATCAAAATCGCCGTCCAGGGAATTCGTCCGCGCTGGGCAGAACCGGGCGACCAAAAACGGTTCATGACGCCGCGCGAGGCACTCGAAGCAGGCGCAGATTATATCGGGATTGGCCGTCCAATTACCGCGCACCGAAATCCGCGAGAAGCCGTGGAACGAATTTTGGAGGAACTATCGCTGCGCTCATGACATGATGACGCTGACGGAATGAAAGCGATGCGAAGACACATCTCACTCCCAAAGCACTTCGTGCAAAATCCACGGGAAACGCCCGCCTTATTTCGCGAAGCTTTTGGAGTGCGCGCGCGTCCTCGCGCCGCTTTAGCGTACGGTCTCCATGTCGCGCGAAAATGAATAGCCGCGCCTGACGCGAGATGTCGATGTTTGCCGCGCTCAACGTTTATCATGACGGTGCTGCGCATTCGGCGGCGATGAACATGGCCATAGACGAAGCTCTTCTGGAGTACGCGGCGGTGCCATCTATCCGCTTTTACCGTTGGCACTCCCCTGCTCTGTCATTCGGCTATTTTGGAAAATTTGCTCATGTGGCGTCTTACGCCGGTGAGCGCGATTTGGTCCGCCGCTTGACGGGCGGCGGAATCGTTTTTCACGGAGATGATCTCACCTATTCGATTGTAATCCCCGCCAACGATAAAGCCTTCTCGGAATCATCGATGTCGATCTACGAAAAAGTTCATCGCGCCTTGTGTGATGCTTTGGAGGGCAATGGGAAACGCGCGGTTGTAGCCGGGCGCGGTGACCCCGGCCGCACTGCGGATGCCAGGGGGACCGCCTTCAGCGCCGGCGGCTACAATTGCTTTGCGAACCCGGTGCGCGCGGACGTAATGGTCGATGGTCGGAAGATCGCCGGTGCGGCGCAACGCCGAACGTGTCGCGGGTTGTTGCAACAAGGCAGCATTCAAGGGGTCGATCTTGAGAACGGCTTAGCGGAACGATTTGCCGTAGAGTTGTCGAAGAATTGCGAGCCGCAGAGTTTGCCGAAAGCCGTTCAATGCCGAGCGCGGGAAATTGCCGCACAAAAGTACGGAGCCGACGCGTGGTTACGTAAACGTTGACGTAGGGCGCCGGCGTCCAGCCGACAGCGTTTGGCCTAGCGCCCTACGCTCCCGCTCTTCGGCAACACGCTGACGAAAACACGCAAGATGCGGCGCGCTTCCGGAAAATTTACGGCGCGAAGCTTTGACAAGCTAGAACCCGCGCCGCTATTCTCGCCTCGTGGAATCCACTGCGCACTCACGCCCGAGGCGAACTGATCTTACGGCTTTCGCTTCGTCTGCCAGTTCGCTGGCTGAAGTGGCGCGGTTAGTTCAACCGCATCTCGAAGAAGTGGAGATCCGAATTGCACAACAGGCGGCGGCTTTTGATCCGGCGCTCGAAGGGTATGTCGTGTATGCAATTGGCGGTCGCGGCAAACGCCTTCGTCCGATTCTCGCTCTTCTGGCAGGTGGCGCTACGGGCCAGATAAACTCGAACCACGTCGATCTTGCCGTCATCGTCGAGCTCATCCATATCGCCACGCTCGTGCATGACGACGTGATGGATGAAGCAGAGCGGCGTCGCTCCCAGCCCACCGCGAACGCGCGCTGGGGAAATTCGCTGAGCGTTTTGCTGGGCGATTGTCTCTTCGCGCATGCGCTTACGTTATCGACAAATTTCGAGAACTCAGATATCAGTCGCGCGATTGCGCGCACGGCCGCAACGGTCTGCTCTGGTGAAATGATTCAGACTCAGCGCCGGTTCGATCTGAACCTCACCGTGCAGGATTATCTGCGGATCGTGGAGATGAAGACCGGCTCGCTTTTTTCGACAGCAGCAGAATTGGCGTCAGTCATCAGTGAAGCCGACTCGAATGTCATTGAAGTATTCAAAAACTTCGGAATTCAGATTGGGACGGCCTATCAGATTTATGATGATTGCGTCGATCTTGCCGGTAGCGAGAGCGTGACGGGCAAAACGCTTGGGACCGACTTGCGAAAGGGAAAGTTTACGCTGCCAGTCTTAATCTTTCTCCGCTCCGCCTCGGAGTTTGAACAGGAACGCTGTTGCCAGCTTGTTTTGGAAGAAAAGATCGAAGAAATGATAGAGCTCCTTAAGAATGGTGCGAATAACGGGGCGTTAAACGAATCAATCACGGCTGGCAGCGATTTGATTCGCCAAGCGCAATGCGCGCTGGATGGAATCGCATCGAATCCTTATGCCGATGCATTGTTCTCGCTCGGTGACGCGCTGTGCGAGATGTTCGATCAACTTCGCGTGTGATGAAATGTGGGAGGGACTTTGATGTCCCGACTCTTGGCAACCTCCTATCGCGGCGCTAAGGCCGCTCCCACTCTGATTTATGTCGCAGCTGAAAATCCGTGAGATGCCGGCCGAGGAGCGGCCGCGTGAAAAGTTGCTCGCGCGCGGCGCCGACGCGTTAACCAAGCCGGAATTGATCGCGATCCTACTGCGAGCCGGCCGTCGCGGCGTGAATGCGGTAGAAGTCGCCCGCGAGCTTCTCGAAAGGTACAAAACACTGGAGGAACTAAGTCGCTGTTCAGTGAAGGAGCTCCGTGGAATCAAAGGCATCGGCCCGGCAAAGGCGGTGCAACTCGTAGCGGCATTCAATTTGGGCAAGCGTTTCGCACAGGAACCGGTTTTAAAGCAAAAACTCGATTCGCCTGAGCTCGTGACCGAGCTGGTCGGGCCCGAGATGCGCAGGCTGCGAACCGAGTCGTTGCGCGTCATCCTGCTCGATACGCGATATCGCCTGCTGCACATGGAGGAGGTCTCGCTCGGCAGCCTCAACGAGAGCATTGCGCATCCGCGTGAAATTTTTCGTCCGGCCATAACTTATCAGGCGCACGCCGTGATCGTCGTGCACAATCATCCGTCCGGCGACGCGTCGCCGAGCCAGACCGATCACAGCCTCACGCGACGTTTGGCCGAAGCCGCCGAACTTTTACAAATCAAA
>JBGPNR010000110.1:0-6452 GCA_041487635.1 Candidatus Udaeobacter sp.
AATTTTAAAGCGTAAAAATGTTTACGCGTAGAAAGGAACCGTGTAGTCTCCGCCGCGCGATGATCTCAAATCACCAGTCGTCCGTGCGGAAGTGCTGCTCGGTTTTTTGTGCTGTTGTGGCGCTGGCTATCGAATTGGCTGTCGCGCCGGGCGCTTACGCCCGAGTAACCACGCAGTTCGAAGCGCTACCGCTGGTACGCTCGCGACAAAATCATTTACTCGTGCGTGCTTTTATTAACGGCAGGGCAGCATGGCTTACGGTCGATAGCGGCGCGCCGGTAAGCGCGATCGCTTCGAATCGCCGCGACTATTTTCGGCTGAAGCCGACCGCAGCCGATTCAAATCTGCCGGCACGCGTTCAGATTAACGGCGGGTTCAACAATGTTGCGATCGCGCGTGAGCTGCGGATCGGAGCGCTAATTCTGGTCGATGAACCGATGGTTACTGTCGATCTTGGCGGCTCTAGTCGCGCCGCGCGATTGGTTCATGAACAAGAAATCGACGGAATTATTGGAGCGGACATTCTATTCCCGACCCAAGCGGTGCTGGATTGCGAGCGCCAATTGCTCATTCTAAACACCGATCCCAGCGTGCTACATAGCTTTCCGGGATTCGATCGCCGCGGATTGCGGGCTGTTCCGATTCAAGTCAGCGATGGTTACAATCTATACGTCAATGGGTCCGTTAACGGAAAACCTGCCAGGCTGATGGTCGATACGGGTTCGTTCACCACCCTGTTGCACCGTTCGTTCGTTCGGCGAATGCGAATTGCCACTCGCGAAACACCATACAGTTCGTCAGCTGTGAATCTGAAGGAGCGTGGTGTGCGCGTCGCGTATATTCGCAAACTTTCCGTAGGCTCGGTGGATATTTTTGGTAAGGACGTTGGCGTCATTGACCTGGAAGGATTAATTCACGATGGCTTATTGGAAGGCTCGCCGCCCGTCGCCGGTCTGCTCGGGGCGGAAACCCTGCGGCGTCATCATGGCATTATCGATTTCGGTACGCGGACGCTTTATTTGAGATAGCGAACGCTGGGAAACCACTTCATCGTGTTGTTGGGAGTGAAGTCGCCTGCCGCGCTATAACGTTGTCCGTTCTTCTTGTCATTCCGATCGAAGTCGAGGAATCTCTGGCTTTTTCTTTTGGTGAGCGAGATTACACAAGCATTTGTTTTAGCCGCGGGACTCGGCACGCGCCTCCGGCCCTTAACGGACGATCTGCCGAAGCCGCTCATTCCGATTTTTCAAAAGCCGCTTATCACTTTTGCGCTCGATCAGTTGATTAGCGCGGGAGTAAACAAGTTCGTAGTTAACACGCATAGGTGTCCCGAATTGTTTCGAGAATTTTTTAGCCAGAGCGACTATGCCGGCTGTTCGGTGACGCTTATTCACGAACCTGAACTGCTGGAGACCGGCGGCGGCATTAAGAATGCAGAACGCGATCTCAGCAGCGAGCATTTCCTGACCTACAGCGGCGACATTTTAACCGATGTCAATCTGCAACCTTTGATTGACGAACATTTTCGCCGCCGCAACGACGTAACTCTTGCATTACGTGAGACTGGGTTGGCTTCGGACGTAGCTTTGCGTGACGACCGCGTCGTGGACATCGCGAAGCGCTACGGTATCGCCGGAAATCTTGATTTCGCTAACATCGCCGTTTGGAATTCAGCGGTCTTCCAGCGAATTCCGCCGCACAGAAAGATCTCCTTCATTCCGATCGTTGCTGGTTGGATAAATCAGGGTGGCAAGATCGGTGGTTTCGTGATGAACGACGGAAAATGGTTCAATATTGGTTCGCGTGCGCAATATCTCGACGTGCACCGCAAAATTTTGCGAGACGATTGGAAGCCGTATTACGTCAAAGTACGCGACTGGCCTGAGCGCATAGCCAAATCAGCGGTTGTTGATGCCAGCGCGGAAGTGCGCGGCTGCTCAGTTATCGGAGAGCATTGTCGAGTCGCCGCACAAGCTGTCCTCGAAGACACAATTTTATGGCCGGGCGCACAAATTGCTTTCCAAAGTCGGCTTCAGGGTTGTATTGTCCGCTCCGAAAAAAAGGCAAGCGGCATCCATCGTAACATCGACATCTAATCCAACCAATGAAAACGGCGCTGCTTCTCCGACGAACGCGAATGCATTTTCCGCGTTTGAATGTCGAGGAGATAAAAATCAGGCCAATTGAAAAAGGGGGTTCTGACCGCAAATTCTATCGAATCGATTGCCCTACAGATCAGGCGCTGATCCTGGTCAAATACAATCTGGAGCGCGAAGAAAATCGGCACTACGTCCAGATTGCGAAATTTCTCGACTCTCACGGAATTCGAGTCCCCAGAATTTATTTTCACGATCCCACCGAGGGCCTCATCTGGATCGAAGATTTGGGCGAACGCGACCTCTACAGCTATCACGACGAAAGCTGGCTCGTTCGCCGCGTATTTTATGAATCAGCCATCGACCAAATTCTGAAGCTTCACAGTCTGCCCGAATCTGTCTGCGCGGAAATGAAGGAGCATTTGCCAGCCGAGTTTAACGCTGCGCTTTACCGATGGGAACAGAAGTACTTTTTCGACAATTGCCTCAGTCGGTATTTCAGGATCGACGAGTCAAAACGCAAGGAGCTGGCCGTGCTTCCGCGATTGCGCGAAATCCCAAAACACCTTGCAGGTTTGCCCAGGGTTTTGGTCCACCGCGATTTTCAATCACAAAACATTATTATCCAGAACGGGCAGGCTAATCTGATTGATTTTCAGGGAATGCGGCCTGGCTTGGCGGAGTACGATCTCGCATCGTTGCTCTACGATCCGTACGTCGATCTCGCAGAAACGGAGCGCGCCGAGTTGATCACGTACTATCGCGAGCAGCAAAGCAAAAGCGGAACAACGCGTGACAGCGATTTCGATTCCACGCTGCGGCTTTGCGCGATGCAACGTCTGATGCAAGCACTCGGCGCGTACGGCTTCCTTGGGCTGGTCAAAGAAAACAAGAATTTCTTGGAATACATTCCAAGCGCGGTCCGCTCGCTACGAGACACCGTCGCGAAGATTGACAGCCTTGAGCCACTTGCATCTTTTCTCGCGGATCTCTGATCGGCAGACAACTCATTGAGTTTTTCCGCGGCAAATAGCTCGTGCTACTTCATGCCGAGAAATGGATTGGTTCTCCGCTCGGTTCCGATTTTCGTCGGCGGGCCGTGGCCGGGTAGCACTGTGACGTCGTCTCCGAGCGGAAATAATTTTTTGCTGATCCCGGTTATCAGCAGATCGATATCTCCGCCGGGCAAATCACCTCGCCCAATGCTTCCGGCAAAGAGGACATCGCCGCCGATGAGCAATTTATCTTTGCGCGAATAGAAGCAGAGGCTGCCCGGGCAATGCCCGGGAACTTCCAGAATTTGGAAATCTGCGCCGAGAAAATTTCGGCTTGGCGTCTCCTCAATCAAAAAATCCGGCTCGGACGGCTCGATTTCGAGTGCGAAACCAAAATTGCGAAAAAATTCCCGGTCGGAAATCATAGGCGCGGTAAGCGGGTGGCAACCAATTGGACAACCAAATTGGTGCTTAATCCTGGCAACATCCTGGACGTGATCGATATGGCCGTGTGTCAGAAGCAAAAGTTTCGGCTCGACCCCAAGCGAACGCACCCATTCGCAAGCGCCCTGGGGCGCGTCGAAGAGAATCCATCCCTCTGGCGCCTCAAATAAATAGCAATTCGTTTCAAAAATGCCGCCGCAAAAGCTTTTGTAATTCATTGTGATTCACTGCATCCAAGCTTGCTACGACTAACTGGGTGGGTTTTTACGAATATTGAATGTTTGTTGTTCTCGATTGTCTTATTCCAACCTACATGTCGATCTTGTTTCATCATCTTGCGTTTCATCACGAAACCTGCCAAGGTGGGAAACCGCATAATTACCAAATGAAATCACGTCTCCAGCGAAGCCTGGCCTTGTGCGCCCTCGTTTTAACAGCGGTGACTGCCGCGCCACCTGTCGTAGCGGCCTCGAAAGAAACGATCGCCATGTCGGTCGGCCGGCTCTTGGAAGAAGGCCATTATACCCGCCAGAAGCTGAATGAAGAGATTTCGAGGAAATTCCTGCTGAGTTATCTGGAATTGCTCGATTTCAGTCATCTCTTCTTTACGCAAAAAGACGTTGACGCACTCAATACAAAATATGGCAACTCGATAGCGGGGGACATTCTTCTCGGCACGCTGAAACCGGCTTACGAGATTTACGCTCTATACACGAAACGGGTGGACGACCGAGTCGCGAAGATAAAAGAGCTGTTGAAGCAGCCGATCGATTTCAAGAGCAATGCCACGGTCGAGTTGAGCCGCCAAAAAGCGCCATGGCCAAAAGATGAAGCAGAGGCCGACCAGCTCTGGCGAGGTCGCATCACAAATGAGCTGTTGCAGGAGCATCTGAGCGAACATCCGATTGAGCCCGCGCCGCAAGTGGTCAATCGTCGCTATGATCGCTTGGACCGCAACGTGCACGAACAAGACAAGGACGAGCAAATAAAACTTTTTCTAGATGCGCTTGCACAGGCGTACGACCCGCATTCGGAATACCTGAGCAAGGCGGACATGAAGAATTTCAGCATTAACATGGGCCTCTCGCTCGTAGGCATCGGCGCCATGCTGCGCTCGGAAGATGGCTATGCGAAAATTGAAAATCTGGTGCCCGGCGGACCCGCGCAACTGGATGGGAGACTCAAAGTGGGCGATCGGATTACCGCTGTGGCGCAGGGGCAGGCGGACTATGTCGATGTTCGCGAGATGCGGCTGGACAAAGTCGTCGAGATGATCCGCGGAAAAAAAGGCACGCGTGTGAGATTGCTAGCCATTCCCTCGGATGCCACCGATCCGTCGCGCCGGAAGAATGTCGAACTGGTGCGGGATGAAATTAAGCTGAAAGATCAGGAAGCCCGCGCTGATATCATCATTAAAAAGGATGAGAACGGCGATCCGATAAAGCTCGGGTGGCTTACACTCCCTTCGTTTTATGCAGACATGGACAGGCACCAGAAGAGCACCACGCGCGACGTGCTGGCGTTGCTCAAGCGGTTAAAGAAGGAAAACATCGCCGGTCTTGTGGTTGATCTGCGGCGAAACGGAGGTGGTTCCCTGGAAGAGGCACTCTCGCTCACCGGTTTGTTTTTGAAATCGGGCCCGATTGTCCAGACCAAAGATTATAATGGAAGTATCAGGATTTCTTCCGATCCAGATCCGGGCATCGCTTATTCCGGGCCACTGATCGTTTTGACCAGCCGGCAAAGCGCGTCTGCCAGCGAGATTTTCGCAGCTGCACTCCAGGATTATGGTCGCGCGGTGATCGTCGGCGACAAGAACACATTTGGCAAAGGTACCGTGCAGACGATCCTCCCGATCGGCCGATTCGCTTCGCTATTGGGCAGTCATTCCGATGAAGACGGTGCGTTAAAGCTCACGATCCAAAAATTTTATCGGGTGGCCGGCGGCTCTACACAGCTCCATGGCGTAGCTTCCGACATTGTCCTGCCGAGTTTGAGTGATCTCCCGGAGTTCGGTGAAGGCGCGTTTAAGAATGCCCTGGCTTACGACGAAGTGACAAAGGCGAAATACACGAAATGGTCCGACAACCATTCACTGTTTGTCGATCAATTGCGGGGACGCTCGGAAGAGCGCGTCAAAAACGATGCCGAATTCCATTACGTGATGGAGGACATCGATCGTTTGCGCCACAAGATGGATGAGAATCGAATTTCCCTGAACGAAGATGCGCGAAAAAAAGAGCTTCAGGACGATAAACTGCGGAAGGAAATGCGTTCGAAAGAGCGCCTGGCGCGAAACCAGGAGGAGCCGCGAATTTACCGGTTAACGCTCGACACGGTCGATAAACCGAATCTGCAATTGATCATGTATCCCGGAAAATTGGCCGAGGCGAAGAAGAATGGGGTTTCGCCGAAAGTTGATCCTGAAGCCGCGTCCGATGCAGATTCGGATTTGATTTCCGCCGTTGGAGAAGGCGATAGCAAAGAACCGACCATCGATCCTGAGCGCGATGAGACCTTAAATATTCTGACTGATCTTGTCGATCTATCGCGCGGGCCAAAGACGGCGAGCACCAATATTGATAAGGCGCCGGCCCAACAGCAGCCGTAGCAGCAGCCCCGAAATTTAAAAAATCACTTCGGTGCGTGCTGTAGCGTCCGCTGTCTCAGCGGATGAGACTAGCCGGTTCAGCGCGTGAATATCGCTGCGCTGACGATAGCGCACACTACAGCCAACACGCTTATGCGGTCTTACCTCCACCACGGCGGCGGAGGCGGTCCAAAGCGCGGGTCAAACTGCCGGCCGAAGCGAGGGTCTGCAAATCTATTGCCACCTCGCATGAACGGCGATTGCGATTGCCCCAGATAACGGCCAGTCGGTGTTCTGCCAAAAACGGTCACCGGAGTGCCTTCGCTG
>JBGPNR010000111.1:0-6433 GCA_041487635.1 Candidatus Udaeobacter sp.
AACAACGCTGATGGATGCGATTCGCAAGACGCGTGTGGCGGCTGGTGAAGCGGGTGGGATCACGCAACACATCGGAGCCTACACCGTCAATCATAATGGTGCGACAGTCACCTTTATCGATACGCCTGGCCACGCCGCCTTCACCGCAATGCGCGCGCGGGGCGCTAATGTAACCGATATCGTCGTTCTGGTTGTTGCCGCAGATGATGGCATCATGCCCCAAACAATCGAGGCCATTAATCACGCCAAAGCTGCGCCGCATGTGAAAATCATGGTCGCAATCAACAAGATCGATCTGCCCTCGGCGAACATCGACAGGGTGAAGAAACAACTCCAGGAACATGAATTGACTCCGGAAGATTGGGGCGGGGAAACGATCGTTTGTCCCGTCTCGGCAACGAAGGGCGCCGGAATTGATCACCTGCTTGAGATGATGACGCTGCAAGCGGAGGTAATGGAGCTTAAGGCATCGCCCACGGCCAGACCACGCGGCACCGTCATTGAAGCGCAAGTGGAAGCGGGACGCGGCCCCACTGCCACTGTCATCGTGCAGATGGGCACGTTAAAAGTCGGTGACCCATTCATCTGCGGTGATTACAGCGGCAAGGTAAAATCGCTTCTGGACGATCGCGGCCAACCGGTCAAAGAGGCCGGACCTTCCACTCCGGTGAAAGTGCTTGGGTTTACCGGGCTGCCAAATGCCGGTGACGAATTCCTTGTCATGGAATCCGAGCGCGCTGCGAAACAGTTGAGCGATGAACGCCTCGAGGCGAAACGTGCAAGCAAGCTGTTCGTTCCCCAAAGAGCAACGCTGGAAACTCTGCTTGAGACGGCGGGAGGCCAAAAAGTTCTGCGCATCGTGTTGAAATGCGATACACAAGGCTCGCTCGAAGCGCTCATCGGAGCGTTGAAACAGATCGAAAGCAAAAAAATCAGTCTCGAATTTATTCACTCTGCCGTCGGACCGATTTCGGAATCGGACATTTTGCTGGCAAGCGCTTCGGACGCGGTCGTGATCGGTTTCAATATTAAAGTCGAGTCGATGGCTGTTTCTGCTGCCAAACGCGAAGGCGTGCAGATCAAGCTTTACAGCATCATTTACGAATTACTCGACCAGATTAAAGACGCCATGGCCGGGCTGCTTGAACCCGAGCTCCGCGAAACAGTTATCGGGCACGCAGAGGTGAAGCAGGTTTTCCAGCTAAGCAGAGGCATTGTCGCGGGTTGCCTGGTTACTAATGGTCGCATCGCCCGCACTGCGCGCGCTCGTGTTCTGCGAAAGCGCCAGCCGGTTTACGACGGCGGCATTTCGACACTGCGACGTTTCCAGGACGACGTGAAAGAAGTGCGCTCCGGACTCGAATGCGGGATCAAGCTGGGCGACTTCAGCGAATACCAGGTAGGCGACGTGATCGAGTGTTATCAACTCGAACAGATTGCGCAGAAATTGTGACCGTTAAGGACTGAAAAGGCATTGTCATTCTGAGCGAAGCGAAGAATCTCTGATTATTTTCGTCCGCAATAGCAAGCGGCCAACCAGAGATGTTTCACTTCGCTCAACATGACAAGCATCGGTTGGTCGCTTCAACGAAGATGAAACATCGGCAACTACGCGTAAATGAACTCGTAAAACGTGAGCTGAGTGCAATCATTGCGCGCGAAATAAACTTCGAAGGGCTCGTCAGCGTTAACGCTGTTGATGTTACGCCCGACCTCAAGAGCGCTCACGTGTTCGTAAGCATTCTCGGACCGGCAGCCGGCGCGAGCGTGATCGATAAACTGCAAGCGCATCGTCCCGCGCTGCAAGCTGAACTCTCCCGCCACGTTGTTTTGAAATACACACCGCATCTGGTTTTTCATCTCGACGATTCTATCGAACGCGGCGCGCGCGTCCTTCAGATTTTGCAGGACCTTGAAAAATCCAGCGGCGAGGACGAGTGAGCAACACCACGTTCGAGGAAATCGGAAAGGTGCTGCGCGAGCATCAGCACTTCGCGATCTTGGGTCATGTTCGCCCGGATGGTGACGCACTCGGCAGTCAGCTCGGGCTCGCACTGTCGCTTGAGGAGCTCGGCAAGGACGTTCGCGTCTGGAACGAAGACGGCATGCTCGAAAAATATTCCTTCCTGCCGCGCGCCGAATTGTTGACCAAGCCTCCGGCGACGCCCGCCCACGTCGATGTCGCCATCGCCCTCGATACGGCAATTCAAAATCGGCTCGGAACTGCACTCGCTGCAGTTGGTTCAACAAAAATCTGGATCAACATCGACCATCATCTCAGCAATCCCGGCTACGGCGATCTGGTGATCGTCGACGTAATCGCGCCGGCCACGGGAGAAATCATTTTCAACCTGATCAAGAGCCAGGGCCTCCCTTTCAATCACGACATTGCAGAAAATCTTTATGCCGCGATTTCCACTGACACGGGTTCCTTTGAATATCCGAAAACTAGCGCGCGTACCTTCGCAATAGCCGAGGAACTTGTGCGCGCTGGTGGCCTCGACGTTGGAAAAATAAGCCAGCAATTATACGAAAACTATCCCCGACGCCGCCTGGAATTGTTGCGAGAGCTTCTTCGAACCATGCGTTTTACTGCGCACGATCGAGTCGCAAGTTTTAGCCTCAGCTTAAAAACCGCGGCAGATCTGGGGGTTCTTCCCGAAGACAACGAAGGTCTCATCGATCATCTTCGGGCAGTTCACGGCGTGATCGTTGCCGTCTTTTTTGAAGAACTTGCAGAAGGAAAAGTGCGCGTCAGCATGCGTTCGAAAGACGAAGCCGTCGATGTCTGCGCAATTTGCCAGAAATTCGGCGGCGGTGGGCATACACTCGCTGCCGGCGCGCGCATTCGCGGAAGTCTTGCCGAAGTCGAAGAAAAGGTTCTGGAGGAAATTCGTGAAGTCCTTAAGCGCGGGTCCTGACGGCGTCCTCCTCGTCGATAAAGCTGAGGGCATGACCTCGCACGACGTCGTTGCGCTGACGCGGCGAAAGCTCGGCACAAAAAAAATTGGGCATTGCGGCACGCTCGATCCGATCGCCACCGGTTTACTGCTGCTCACGGTTGGGCGTGGCACAAAAGTCCAGGATTTGTTGATGAGTGAAGATAAGGAATACGCCGGCACGTTTGTGCTCGGTGTGACCACCGACACGCAGGATCGACAAGGCGAAGTAATTCAGCAGCGCGCCGTCCCACCACTGAATGAAAATCAAATTCGCGCCGTATTTGAAAAGTTCCGCGGCGACTTTTATCAGCTGCCGCCGATGGTCTCTGCAAAAAAGCACGGTGGCGTGCCGCTCTACAAGCTCGCTCGCAAGGGAAAAGTAGTCGAGCGCGAGCCGCGCTTGGTGCATGTCTATCATTACACAATTGATCGGATCTCATTGCCTGAAGTCGACTTCAGCGTCCTATGCAGCAAAGGATTTTATGTCCGCACCTACGTGCATGACATCGGCGACGCCCTCGGCTGCGGCGCCCACTTGAAATCACTGCGTCGGTTGAAATCCGGTCGGTTCGATGTGACGAACGCGATCACGGTGGACCAGATCAAAAATGCAACGCGCGAAGAAATTCTCGATCGGATGCTGAGTCTTCCGGAAGTTTCGAGAATGCGCGGAGCGTGATTTCATCTGATGGAAATTCTTCGATCCATATCCGACCTCTCACAGTTGCGCGGCCCACTGTTCCTGGCGATCGGCGTCTTCGACGGCGTTCATCTCGGCCATCAAGCCGTCATCTCGACCTCGGCCGAACACGCCCGGGCCGCCAACGGAACGCCTGTCGTGGTCACGTTTCATCCGCACCCGGAAAAAGTCCTGCGGCCGGAAGGCGCGCCTCATTTGCTCACCGCTACCTCGCACAAGATCGCTTTGATTCGGGATCTCGGAGTGGGCCATCTTCTGATCATTACGTTTGATAAACAATTTGCTGCAACCGAGCCGGAAGACTTCGTGCAGCAATTAGTAAAACACTCGACGCCATTACGCGAAATCTGTGTGGGACACGAGTGGTCGTTTGGAAAGAATCGGCGCGGCAATCTCGAACTGCTCAACTACTTTGGCGCCCGCTTCGATTTCGGAGTCGTCGGAATTCCGCCGGTGACTGTCAATGGCGAAGTGGTAAGCAGCACGACGATTCGTCAAGCCGTGGAAGCAGGCGATCTGCCAAAGGCGGCACGCATGCTTGGCCGAGAATATACAATCCTTGGAACCGTTGTGAGCGGCGACAATCGAGGCAAGAAGATCGGATTTCCAACCGCAAACCTGAGCGCCCATAACGAACAGTTCCCGCCAAACGGCGTTTATTTCGCCGAAGCGAAGCTGGACGGAGTTAGTCATCCGGGCGTGGTGAACCTCGGTTATCGGCCGACCGTGGGCACCGGCAAATCTGAGCG
Organism: Candidatus Udaeobacter sp.; assembly: GCA_041487635.1. Taxonomy (GTDB): domain Bacteria; phylum Verrucomicrobiota; class Verrucomicrobiia; order Chthoniobacterales; family UBA10450; genus Udaeobacter. The sequence continues at coordinate 4,392 of JBGPNR010000111.1, forward strand.
CACCCTGGAGATTCACCTTTTCGATTTCGAGCGCGATATTTACGGAAAAGACCTCGAGGTGCGATTCATTCGCTATCTCCGGCCGGAGAAAAAATTCGAAAGCATCGAGGCGCTCGCCCGCCAGATCGATCTCGATGTGAAGCATGCGCGCGAGTCATCCACCGCCTAACCGCGGTGCTGTTTCAAAACCGCAGCCGGGCAACATCTCGCACCTCTGGCGTTTTGCGAACGGCAACGATGACAGCGAATGCGCCAACCACAAGGCCGCAACCGAACGCGAATACGAGCAACAGCCAAATCGGGAAGTCCGACAACTGGATCACGCCCTCGCGGATGAAACCGCCACCGAGCAAATAGGCAATTCCGCTTCCGAGTACTGTCAGGCCGAGGAGAATCATTGCGCGCAGCCATCGCGGTTCGCGTCGGGCTGCGGGCAATCTGGCCATGACGCGCGCGGTGAAGCCTTCGTCGTCAATATACGGCGTCGCCTCGCGGAGTTGTCGGTCCAGCGTGTCGTCGTCGATCATTGCGTTCATTATATCAGTTTGGTCCCCACGCCGCCAGCGAGCGTTTCAGTTTTTCGCGTCCTCTAAGCACGTTTGTCTTCACGGTACCGAGCGGAATCTCGAGGACCCTCGCAGCTTCATCATGCGATAATCCGTTTTGGCAGCAAAGCACAATCGCCGTGCGTTCGTGCAACGGAAGCAGACTCAGGGCATGCATAAGATCATGTCTCAAACCAGGGTCGCTAGTCTGCGGATCATGCTCGGCTTGCAATAGCTCGTCGTCCACGCCAACAAGCTCTTTGCGTTTGCGCGCATCCTCGCGAAAACAGTTGTAAGCGATGCGATAAAGCCATGTGGAAAATCGCGCCTCACCGCGAAAGCTGCGAATGTTTTTGTAAGCACGAATGAAAGTTTCCTGTGCAAGGTCATCGGCCAAGGCGACATCTGTGCGGGTGAGTTGTCGAAGCAGGCCACGCACACTGGATTGATGCCGGCGCACAAGCTCACCGAACGCGTGCTGATCGTCATCGGCAAGAAGTCGTGCGATAAGGTCCGCATCGGTTAACTCCACGGCCTGGATATTACGGTGTCGGCGGAGGAGGAGGAACGTTGTTTTTGCCTTCCAACTTCCACACCATCAGGTAGCCAACTCCGATCAAAAACGGAATCAGCCCCAATGACCATACGCCGCCTTCCCAATCGTTCACGGCGCCAAAGAAGATCATCATACCAAGGCCAACCATGGCCCAAATAACTCCACGCCGCACGTCCGACCGCCGGCGCACCGATCGCGCGGCTGGCGCAAGCAGTTCTGCGGGAATTGGCTGACCTTTCTCGACCATCATGCGGATGGTCCGCTGCCGCATGCGGCTCACTAAAAGGGTGAACATCCCTATCATGATCACGATCAGCACAGGCGCGCCAAAGATTGACAGAAAGACGATCGCCACGATTGGGATCGCGATGAAGTCGCGCATCTTTCGAAGATCGGCATCTTCATCCTTATCGTCTGAATCAATGATGATTCCGTGGCGGCCGCGAAGCTTTTTCTCCAGCTTCTGGTGAATTCTGTCGGCGAGATCCGATGGAGAAACACTGGCGGTTGTCGTTGGTGTTACTGTTGTGGCTGGCGGGCTCGCGATCGGCGATGCCGTAGGCGCTTGGGCGAACAAGCCCGCAGCCAGCGCAATGGAGCAAATGCAGAGGAGGATTAATTTTTTCATATTGATGCTTTGGTCATAGGATGCACTGAGCGCCCCATTTGGATTCAACGATTTCAAGCCTGCGGGAACAATTAAAAGGTTGCGCGGCGCCGGTGGCTGGACATTATTATTCCCCTCTTAAAACGCGGGTGTAGCTCAGTTGGTAGAGCACCACCTTGCCAAGGTGGACGTCGCGAGTTCGAGCCTCGTCACCCGCTCCAGCTTTTGCTTGTAACGTAGTGAATAGTGAAGGCTGGAGCGTGTCCGCCGAAGCTTTAGCGATGGCGGACCGCCCAAAAGGCCCAAGCTACAGCTGGCAGCCCAGCCTTGAAAT
>JBGPNR010000112.1:0-6417 GCA_041487635.1 Candidatus Udaeobacter sp.
CAGCGAAGAATCTCTGATTATCTGCTCGGCCGGTGAGTTAATAGTCCAGAGATGTTTCGCTTAGCCTGTCCTGAGCGGAGTCGAAGGGCTCAACATGACAATAGGGTACGCAGTTCGTTTCTTTTCATGATCCCGGAAATCGAAGAGCTCTATCAGGAAGTAATCCTCGATCACTCACGTCGGCCGCGGAATTTTGGCGAGCTGCCTAACGCGGCGGTTCGCGTGCACGGGGACAATCCCGCCTGTGGGGACGAAATTCATCTGGCCGTCAGATTCGACGCGGACGGAGGTTTGGAGGATATCAAATTCACCGGCCGCGGCTGCGCGATTAGCCAGGCTTCAGCGTCATTGATGACGATGAAGTTAAAGGGGAAAAGCCGTGCGGAAGTGACGGAAATGCTGCGGGCATTCCACGATCTCGTAACGGATCAAACCAGCGAAGCGCCGAAAAGCTTGGGTGATCTTCGCGTGATGCAGGGAGTCCGAAAGTTTCCGCAGCGAGTCAAGTGCGCGATGCTCCCTTGGCGTGCGGTAGAGCAAGCTCTGGAACAAGGCGCCGGCGAAGCGACGATTTCAACCGAGCCAGCGTAAGAGTGCGCGATGATAACGCGCGCTTTCAACGTACCGCATGGCCTTTATTGGTAGGGCGCGCCACTCCGTGCGCGCCGTGGTTCGTGAATCGCAAGCGGCGGGCACAGGACTGCCCGCCCTACCGGTCTATGCCGAGCGTTACCCTTCGTGCAGCGCGATGCTGGCGCCCACCCAGGTCTTGTCGATGTTGAAATCGACGCCCATCATTTTGCCCTGGCTCATGCGGATGAGATTGTTCACCAGCGTGGAACGCGGATCTCCGTCCGGCCAGACAAACATCATTCGGATCTCGGCCTTCGATTTCTGACCACCGGCGGTGGGCACGAATGCCGCGTAGTCGACCTTCTTTTGCAGAATCCATTCGTGCGGATTTTCCAAAGCGTCGATTTTCTCGTGAGTCGGCTCCATGTCCACGCCATGCCCGGCAAATGAGTACAGCGGTTTCAACACGTAATTGTCGATCTTGTCGTCAGCGGGAAATTCATCGGCGAAGAAAGCTGGCGACGTGTGCTCGGTCTTCAGAAAGGGCAGCGAATGCTTGCTGATCCGAAAATACCAATTCGGATGATCGACCCAGGTGACGTCGAGATCATCCTGAAACCGGAACGGCAGATTCAAATCGGGCCGGTGAATCAGTTCGTCGAAGATTACTCGATTGTAAATTCGGTCGATCCGCACTTCGCGTCCATCGCGCTCATAAAACAATTGCCGCTCGCGCTTTCTGATTTTCGTGACACAAACAGACCGGATGCCGAGCAATTTTTCCGTGGCCGCGAAATCCACGCGGGTCTTTTGTTTTTCCGGTTCGATGTCCAGCAGGATAACGTTTTCCGGATCCGATTTGGCGATGATTGTTCGGCGTAGCAGATCAAGATACGCGTCGTCTTTTATTCCGCCAAATGAAGATGTCCAGTTGCGCGGAATCGCTGGGTAGGTTTTGCGGAGGCACCCGAGCAGCAACAGCTGGAAGCCGAACAAACTGGGGAACGCCTGCAACTCAATCAACCGAGGGACGAGCCGGTCGGCTTCCGCGCAGATTGCGAAATCAACCACGTGAAAATTCGGGTGTCCCGATTCATTTGGAACTTCCAACTGTTTTGGAACCGCCGAGGCTGCGTGCTGCGCAAATTCCGGCGTGCGCGTAACAGAGATAATCTCATTTGCCGCGCGCGTGACTTCATCTGTGAACTCGCGCGTCAGAAAAATCGGGGTCTCTGAAATTCGGAAATCCGCCGGCCACTTCTCAGTTTAATTCACGCAGCGCATCAACGTTGCGTATTTCTCTGGCGTAAACTCGGCGTTGAAAGCGGCGCGAAGTCTCGGATCCACCGTGTCAGATCCGCGATGCCTATTGGCCGTTCGGCTGCGAGTCGATCACGCTGTTGATGTGGAGCGGACCTAGAACCGCCGTGGCGCCATCATCAGCGACAACAATTACGCGGTTCCCGCGTGGCGTGATGAACGCGTGATCAGCTGTAGGAACCGAATATTCGCGATCATCTGAAGTGCGGATGAGAAACGGCACGAAGGGAGCTGCTAAAAGCCGTTCGCGGACATCAGCAATCATACGGCGAATTATACCAGAAACTTCCCGCGCCGCATTACCTGTTCGCCGTCGAACCAGATGTCGAAGTCGCGGCCGACACAGTCGATATGCGTTTTGGAAGTCCAGTTTGCGCCGGTGTGTTCTGCGTAAGGATGACCAAAAGCAATGTGGACGCCGGGAATTTTTTCATCCTGCAAAATGTGACCGATAACACGAGTGCAGGCGGTGTTTGTGCCGATGGCAAATTCGCCGACGCGGTCACTGTTTTCGTCGATGCTGGTGTAAGCGCGAAATTCGTCGCGCAAATCTTTGTTCTCGGAGCGCAGCGAGCGGATACGATTGTTTTTCACTTCGATTGTGAGCGGATTGGATTCGAGATCGCCAAAGCGCTCGCATAAGTAGTCGCCGACCACGCCATCCACCACGAAGACACCGTTGGTGTTCATGGGCGTAGTGAAAATTTCGCCGCCGGGCAGGTTGCCCCATTTGTCAGGCGTAATGATCCCGCTGGTCTTAAGCCATTTCAGCTTTGGCGAAAGTTCCGCTTCGAATTCGGTACCGCTTGGTGTCTTGCAAGTGATACGGTCGACTTGGCGCGCATGTTTAACCAAACGCTGGCTGAGCTCATCGACTGCGGAAAAATCGGCGCGCATGCCTTCGAGCATGATCTGGCGATTGATGTTCACCATGTGGGCGTGTCGGATCCGGTGATGGTTCACGACCGCCGTTATTTCCGTGCGCGCGCCGAGTTCGCCCGGCTGGGCTCGCACTGCGAGAATGGAGACCTGCGAGCACGCCAGATCATCGAGAATGATCTCCGGCATGTACTTGAGCGGCCGCAGCGCATGATGCTCGAGCACGAACAGGCTGTACTCCGAGCCAACGCGTTCTACTTCTGTTTGCAGCGCTGCGGCGATTTCACGCGTAGCGGTGTCGCTGATGATCGTGATTCGCTCTTCCTGTTTCAATCGAAGACAAACATCGATCGCGTTGCGTGCGCCGGGGACCAATTCCGGATCAATCGGGTGGAGATAAGCGCGATCGGGCATATTGAAAGTTGTCAGAATTACGCTGAAATTCGGCAGAGGCAAACACTGCGCTTTGTCCAGCGCGTATTCAGAAACGCGGCGACACGATCATTAACAGCAGGGTAGAACACGATCGTGATACATTGCACCGGCGGTCGCCACTAAGTCGGTCGATCGCGCGGGATTTTTTTGGAAGTAAAAGTTCCGCCTCGTAAAAATAAATCCGGCGCGACTACCCTTTTTCGGCATTTGCAATATAGCGCAGCCCGTAATCTATCAGGCGATTCTGCGCATTGAGCTGGTGCACACTCGCAAACCGCGCACCAGCTCTCAGTATTTGTGCATTACTGCACTTGCACTTCGATCGTTTTTGGCTTCGGCATGGGGCGTTTTGGCAGGTGAACCTGCAATACGCCGTCATGAAACTCAGCCATGATCTTTGTTGCATCCGCATCTTCAGGCACTGTGAACATGCGCTCAAACGTGCCGAAGAAGCGCTCAAGCCGATGGAATTTTCTCTTCTTTTCTTCCTTTTCGGTCTTGCGCTCGCCGGAAATGTAAAGAATTCCGTTTTCGATCGTGACTTTTACGTCATCCTTTTTCATTTCGGGCAGGTCGGCCTTGAACAGATACTCATGATCATCTTCGATGATATCCACCAAGGGCGACCAATCGGCTAGCTTGAACCGGTCGCCGTTCTTCGGGAAACGAATCGGGAAGGTCGGAAAGCCGCCAAAGAATGTGCTAAAGCGGTTCTGCGCTTCCTCCATCTCCCGCAACGGGTTCCAGGTTGTGAGTGTCTTCATAATTTTTTCCTTTCTGTACAAGACAAGCCGCCCTGACCGCGCATCGCGCTCACCATAATTTGCGATAGTTTGTTCAGATTTTGCGGCGCATTTTCCCGCAGCGAATGGCAGGCGCTGCATCCGTGGATTTTCGATCGCAAAAAACGCCTGTTTTTTAACAAGAGGTGCATGGCGCGGCTCGGCCGGATAGCTCCTTATGAGGGCAAGAACAAATCGACGGAGCTCAAAACGTCATCAAGAAAGGCAAACATCTATGTTAACCAGTCTCATTTCACAGGAACGGACGCCGGCGCATCGCGACGACAGCACGATGCCGTTTGGCCCGCGGCGCGGTGGATTCATTAACGCAGCGGATCGCGTCTTCGAAGAAGGCTGGCCGCTCGATGAAGCGACAGTGGAACGATGCGAAGCATTCGACCTGGTTTACCGCACTCTCTGCGCGGTGATGTACAATTACGTGCCGCTGTCGGGTCATCCCGGCGGCTCAATTTCTTCAGGGCGCTTTGTGGCGAGGTTGTTGTTTGACGTGATGGATTATGATTTGAGGGAGCCGAATCGTCAGGACGCCGACATCATTTCATACGCAGCCGGGCACAAAGCCCTCGGACTTTATGCGATGTGGGCGCTGCGCAATGAAGTGGCGCGAATAGCCGCGCCGGATCTGTTGCCGCGCGATGAGAAATCCCAATTGCGGCTAGAAGATCTGCTCGGTTTTCGGCGCAATCCGACAACGACGACGCCGTTGTTCAAGAAATTTCACGCGAAACCGCTCGATGGGCATCCGACACCGGCCACACCGTTCATTAAGCTTTCCACTGGCGCGTCCGGTGTCGGCGTTCCAGCATCATTCGGTTTGGCCTGGGCCGCAGCCGATCTCTACGGTGAAGACGCGCCGCGCGTTCACATCGTAGAAGGCGAAGGCGGAATGACGCCAGGCCGCGTCGCAGAAGCTTTCGCCGCCGCGGCGACAGCTTCGCTCGACAATATCATTTTGCATATCGATTGGAACCAGGCGTCCATCGATTCGAACCACGTCTGCCGCGATGGCGAAGCCCCGGGCGAATACGTGCAATGGACACCGGCCGAGCTCGCATATCTGCACGATTGGAATGTGATTTTCGTTCCGGATGGGTTCGATTGGCAGCAGATCACCACGGCCCAACGCTTGGCGCTCGATTTCCACAACGGTCAGCCGACTGCGATCGTTTATCGTACAGTCAAAGGCTGGCAATATGGGATCGAGGGGCGCGCATCGCACGGCGCCGGTCACGGGCTTTGCTCGAACGGATTTTTCGCATCGGTCGCGCCGTTGTTGCCGAAGGACATCGTGCCGCTGCCCTGCTGTGAAGCCGACAAGCAGCGTTGCCGTGGCGGAGCGGATGCGACAATCGTCGAAGAATGTTATTGGAAAACCCTCAGCATCATCCGTCACTCGCTGGAAGCGAGTCGACCAATGGTGGAGGCACTGGCCGTGCAATTGCGCGCCGCGCGAGCACGACTGAACGCGCGCGGGCGCACAGCGTCCGACGGTCGGCCGCTGATTGACCTCACGTATACGATCGCGGAAGACGCTCCTGACGCGCCGGCTCCGCCCGAACTCGCGGTCAAGCCTGGAACAAAGACAACGCTGCGTGAGCAGTTGGGGCGAGTATTGAACTACTACAACGTCGCCACTGACGGCGCTTTCATTGTTGCTGCTGCTGATCTGCTCGGGTCGACTAGTATCAACAAAGCGAACGAAAAGTTTCCGAGCGGTTTTTACAATCGCCGCACAAATCCGGGCGCGCGAGAGCTCGCCATCGGCGGAATTTGCGAAGACGCGATGATGGCGATGCTGTCAGGCATCAGCGCATTTGGCGCGCACATTGGTGCGGGCTCATCGTACGGCGCATTTAGCGCACCACTCGGTCACATCGCCGCGCGGCTCCATGCGATTGGCAATCAGGCCCGTGTTGCGACACAAGGGGGCGAGTATCGTCCGTTCTTTCTCGTTTGCGCACACGCCGGATTGAAAACGGGCGAGGATGGTCCAACGCATGCCGATCCGCAGTCATTGCAATTGCTTCAGGATAATTTTCCGCTCGGCACAATGATCACATTGACGCCGTGGGATCCGCAGGAGATCTGGTTCCTCGTCTCCGCCGCGTTGGCGAAACGGCCGGCAATTATCGCGCCGTTTGTAACCCGTCCACCGGAACTGATACTCGATCGGGCAGCGCTTGGTTTGCCGCCCGCCTCGGCAGCAGCTCAAGGTGTCTATTGTCTGCGCACAGCGCGCTGGCTATCGCAGGGCACAATCGTGCTTCAAGGCACCGGCGTGACGAATGCGTTTCTAACGCAGACGCTGCCGTTGATCGATCGCGACAAACTGGATCTAAACGTTTACGTGATCACGTCGTCTGAACTCTTCGACATGTTGCCGCCGGCGAAGCGCAAGCGGATTTTC
>JBGPNR010000113.1:0-6395 GCA_041487635.1 Candidatus Udaeobacter sp.
ATTCACTCCGCGGGCTTGCCGAAGCGATCGAGCCGGGCGGTTATTTGATTTACACAAATCAACCCTGGCACCCGCAGGTCGAGTTCATTGCGCGCGTTTTACGTAATCGGGAAGGGGAACCTTGGATCATGCGCCGCCGGACGACGGCCGAAATCGATGAACTGGTATGCGTGGCCGGTTTCCAGAAAATGGCGATGGAAGTAGATCAGTGGGGCATGTTCACCGTCTCAATCGCACGACGCGCGGAGCCTTAACTATCGCGTGCACGTCTCCCGCCTTAAAGCGTTCGCGGTTTCTGCGGGATTGTCGGTCCTGTTCCTGGTGGTTTACAGCGGTTGCAATTCGATCACTGGGCAACGCGGTCAGGTCGGCTCGTTTTATTTTCAATGGGAGCGCGCCATCCCATTCGTTCCTTTCATGATTCTCCCTTACATGTCGATTGATCTCTTCTTCGTCGCGGCCCCGTTTATTTGTCGAACGGACGAAGAGCTGCGAGTCTTTTCGCGGCGGGTCATAGCCGCAATTCTCATTGCTGGCCTTTGCTTTTTGCTTTTCCCACTGCGCTTTGCTTTCCCGCGTCCTCATGCCAGCGGATGGCTAGGCGGGATCTTTGATTGGTTTCGCGGAATGGATTTGCCATTCAATCTGCTCCCGTCGTTGCACGCCGCGCTGCTGTTGCTCCTGGTCGATCTCTACGCGAGAAATCTTCGCGGGGTTTTCTTATTCGCGGCGATGTTATGGTTCTTTCTCATCGGTCTCTCGCCGTTGCTCACTTACCAGCATCACGTCATCGACATCATCGGTGGTTTTGTTCTCGCGGGGTATTGCTTCTACCTGTTTCGCGAGCCTTCGCTCGCGCTGCCGGTTGTCGTGAATCGCCGCATCGGTTCGTACTATGTAGCAGGAGCGGCGATCGTCTTACTCACGGGAGCAATCTTCTGGCCATGGGGGGTTTTGCTTCTTTGGCCAACGAGCGCGCTCGGTATCGTGGCGATTGCGTACTTCGGAGCGGGTCCGATCGTTTTTCACAAGACGAAAGGAAAGTTGCCGTGGAGCACGCGGTTTGTGCTGGCGCCTTGCTTGCTCGGTCAATATCTGTCGCTGCTGTATTACCGCAGCCAATGTCGATCTTGGGATGAGGTCACGCCGCGAATCTGGATCGGCCGCAAACTGGCGGCCCGTTCCGCGAACAAAGCTTTGTGCGCCGGGGTTACCGCTGTGCTCGATTTAAGTGCTGAGTTTTCCGAAGCGAAACCGTTCCGCAAGATCAATTATCGAAACATCCCGATCCTCGACCTAACCGCTCCCACCCAGGCGCAGCTTGTGGAGATGAGCGAATTCATCGGCAATAACTCCCGAAACGGTGCCGTTTATGTTCACTGTAAGATCGGTTACTCGCGAAGTGCTGCCGCGGTCGCCGCTTATTTAATAATAAGTGGGAACGCGAACACCGCGAAAGAAGCATTCGCGATTATTCGCCGGGTTCGACCGTCCATTGTTATTCGACCCGAAGTGATCTCCGCCTTGTCCGAATTCGCTTCTCGACCTCGTTGTTTCCGCGGTGACACTGACTCTTTTCTCCTCGCCTTGGATCATGGCGCACGTTCATAGTCGCGAGAAATCCTTATGAACTATAACGAATTGATTCAGCTTTATTTCGAGCGCTCGAACGCGATGCAGCAATACTGGAACCTCTACGTCATCATCGTTGGCGGTGTCCTCGCGTTTTCGTCGCTGCGCAAACAGCCGGCTGCAGTTACCACCGCACTGGTCTGCATTTTATTCGCCCTATTTGCCTATAAAAATCTCGATGCGATGAAAGACACGACCGCGCAACGCTTCGCCACGCTTGAAGCGATCAAACAATTCGATTCTGGCGGCGTCACAGCCGCTCCCTCAAAGCAAGTGCGGGATCTGCTCGAGCCCACTCTTACGCCCGCCACGTTTGGGAGCGTTAAGGCTACGCACATCACCAGTGACCTGCTCACCATCGCCGCACTTTGTGCGATGGAGCTTCGGAGAAGAAGGCTCAAAGCTGTTCCGGGCACGCGGTGAAAGGCTCGATCCCGAGACCGCGCGCGAAATTCAACGACGAAAATTTGCACCGACGTCTACTTCGGGAGGGCTCTTCGCCAGCCGCACGCTTCGACGGCAATCACGATTTTTCGCGAAACAGTTCGTTCAGGTCCGCGGAAGCCGCGTTATTGGCCAGAAGATTGAATGAGCCGTTTGTTTTGATGTCTTTGGCGGCACGGAGGAACGCGCCCCAAGCGGCCAAGGCAAGGCCAGAGCCGACAGAGATGCGGCGCACACCAAGATCGGTCAGTTGGGAAAGCGAAAGCTGATGATTGAATCCGGAGACAAGGACGTTGACAGACTTTGGCGAGACAGTCTTTACGATTTGGGCAATCTCGTCTGGATCACTGACGCCGGGCGCGTAGAGACATTCGGCGCCGGCTTCAGCGTAGGCAGCGAGTCGCTCCAGGGCGGTGCGCAATGGATTAGGATCGTGGACCAGCCATGCTTCGCAACGTCCGGTTAGTACCACCTCAGTTTCCGAAGCGTCTATTGCAGAGCGTGCCGCGCGAATGCGCTCGACTGCCAACTTTTTCGCATAAAGCGGCGTAGCGGGATCCTGAGAGTTGTCCTCGACCGAGAGTCCAGCGACGCCTGTCCCGACGCAAAGCTTCACATTTGCAGCGAGCTCTTCGGCGTTGCGAGCGAACCCGTTCAAGAAATCTGCGTTCACCGGCAGCGCCGTTGCTTCCACAATTTCGCGGATGTGCGCGAGCATTTCATCACGCGGTACGGCGCCATCGGGTTTGCCGCGCGAAAAAGCGAACCCTGCCGATGTGGTGGCGAGGGCATTGAATCCGAGATGTTCCAGATACATCGCCGTCCCGATGTCCCATGGATTTGGAAGCACGAAACATCCGGATTCGTGCATTGCGCGAAACCTTGCGGCAACGGCATTCCGTATTGATGTCATCTCCCAACGTTACGCTGCTCATGTCTCGGCGCGATCTTTCACATCCACGTATTTTAGCGCCAGCGGCGCTGCCTCAAAAAAAGCCTGGGGCATCGCCCCAGGAATTGAAACCGCTACGAAAACGAGCGCTGAAGGCGCGTTTCAGACCGACGAACCCGTAGAAGTCATGTGCGAGAAATGAACCGCGCCTTCAGCGCTGGTCCCTTTGCTCTATTCATCCTCGGGCGCTGCCCGAGGCTAGTATTGAATGCGGCGCCTTTGGCGCTCACGCAGGTGAAGCCGCTTTGCCAAATGGCCTTAGATTATTTGGCTTCGCAGATGCGAATTTCCAAATCCGTCGCAGTGGGCCTTCAACGCCGTAGATCGGATCATAATCCGGAATCGGCAAAGCCGCGATCGTGCGATCGGCTTTGGGCCGCTCGCCTGCCCGACCTCGAAGCAGATCCCACTCGCGACCGTCGGGATAAGCGCCAACAACAGCAAAGTCCGCGCTGGCGCCGATGTTCTGGTGAGCCACACCAGCGGGAATTACAATCACATCGCCGGCATGGACCTCAACGGTTTTGCCATGCTCGCCGCCGAGTCGCAGGGTCGCTGCGCCGCCATAAGCTCCAAGCACTTCATGCGTGGTGCTGTGATAATGAGCAAAGGAATAGACGCCGTTTCGCCACGAATTGCTCCAATCATTCTCCGCAAAGCATTGCTCAATAGCGGAAGCGCGATTTCCTATCTCCGTTTTGAATGCCTGCCGATACAACAATACCGGGAGGACGCTATTCGGAAAAACGCCGTCGTCTTTGAAGCTGAACTGCTCCGGCTCAACGAATTCCTGCTGTCTAACCACGGGATGAGCTTGCATATGTAACGCAAATATCGCGCGAGGAAAGGGAACCGGTTGTCTTCATTAACCCGTCGGCGGAGAATCGCGTATTGCCTTTGCGAATATTGAGCGTATGGCACACGCAATAGTGTTGAACTGCCATGCAAGAACCAGCAGGCGTGTCTCAATTGGTCGAGCATCTTTTCCGTCATGAGTCGGGAAAAATGGTGGCGACGCTGACGGGAATTTTTGGGATCGAGCACTTGAACCTGGCTGAAGACGTGGTGCAGGAAGCGCTGGCGCGCGCGTTGCAGACGTGGCCATATCGTGGGGTTCCGGAAAATCCCGCCGCCTGGATCATGCGCGCGTCCCGCAATCTCGCGCTCGATGTCGTCCGGCGCGAAAAGGTTTTCCGCGCGAAAGAAGCCGAAATCACGCGATTGATGGAGCGTGACGGATCCGCACCCGAAACTGCATTTTTTTCCGAACACGAAATTGCCGACGACCGATTACGGATGATGTTCGTATGCTGTCACCCAGTTATTCCGGCGGAAGCGCAGGTGGCGCTTGCCTTGAAGACACTCTGCGGCTTCAGCGTGCCGGAAATCAGCCATGCATTCCTGACGACCGAAGCAGCAATTGCAAAGCGACTGACACGTGCAAAACAAAAAATCCAGGAAGCGCAGGTTCCATTTGAGATTCCAACAGGTGACGACTTGACGCGGCGACTCGACAGCGTCTTGCAATCGCTCTATCTGCTGTTCAACGAAGGTTACAAAGCGTCCAGCGGCGAAGACCTCGTGCGCGAAGAACTCTGCGACGAGGCGATCCGTCTCACCCAATTGCTGGCGCAACACCGTGCCGGCAACCAGCCTAAGACGCATGCCTTGCTTGCGCTAATGCTGTTGAATGCCGCACGAATTCCAGCCCGGCAAGACGACGAAGGGAATTTGCTTCGGCTCGAAGAACAGAACAGGTCGCTGTGGCACCAAGCTATGATCGCCCGCGGGATATTTCACCTCCACGAATCGGCTGCTGGTGACGAGATTAGCGAGTATCACTTGCAAGCGGGCATCGCCGCATGTCATGCCACGGCAATCGATTATGAATCGACTGATTGGGCCAAGATTCTTTCGCTCTATGATCGATTGATCGTGTTCGATGATTCGCCTGTGGTGGCGCTCAATCGCGCGGTGGCGGTCGCAAATGTTCGCGGGCCGGAAGCAGGATTGCAAACACTCCGTGCCATTCGGGACCGCGAGAAATTGGATTCCTACTACCTATTTTATTCGGTAATCGGCGAGCTCGAGATGCGATTGAACAATCATGCAGCTGCTGCCGAACAATTCCGCAAAGCGTTTGAACTCGCCGAGACGCAATCGGAGCGAGCGTTCCTTTTAAAACGACTGCAGCACTGCGTCGATGAGATGGGAAATTGCCCTCAGACGGAGAATCCGGAGCGCTGCAAGCGCCAACCATCGTAGCCGAGGGCAACGCCCTCGGACGGAAAATGCCCATAGAGATTAATTCGCCCTGAAAGGGCATTCCAAAAAATCTCAATCCCATAAATACCGTTCGTCGTACGGCGCGCCGTATTTTTTCAAGATCCGGAGGTACTCTTCTTGAAACGTTTCTTTTTTGTGATGTTCTTCCTGGTCAAGAATGTATTTCTTGACCGGCGCGACGTGCCTCGGACTCACACTGAAAAGTCCATAGCCATCCTGCCGGTGAAAATCCGCGAAGGCTCGGACCTAACGTCTTTACAAATTTGGACGAATCCTTTTTCAGAATTTCCAAAACTTTCGCTGTTGGAAATTTCTTGGTGAGATTGCAGAGCATGTGAACGTGGTCCGCAATGCCGCCGATCGTAATTGAATTGCATTCCAAATTTTGAAGGATGCGCGATTGATACGCCCATACCCGTTCTCGGATGTTGGGTGTTAGCCACGGCCGTCGCTCCTTGGTCGAGAAAATGATGTGGGCGCTCAAGATATGTAACGATTGCGGCATACGCGGCGAATGGTTGCCTAATCCGGTTTGCCCTTACAGGGCGAAAATTGTTCTCCAATGTGAACCGAGGGCGTTTGCCCTCGGCTACAATGGGCTCAGGCCTTTGGCCTGAACAAAAATCCTCCGTCTGAAGGATGGCGCTAAAATTCTTACGCCGCAGTTTTTATTTGTCCTGAACGCGTCCGACTGTTCGTCATAGCTTTGACGAACGCAGACATCAACAGAAAGGCAAATATGAACACATCAGAGAAGAAGCAGGCAGCAAGTATCGCCTGGTTTGAAATCCCGGCCGATGACGTCGAGCGTGCCAAAACGTTTTACGGCGACTTATTTGGTTGGAAAATTGAGAGATTCCCAGGACCCCAGGAGTATTGGCATATTGATACCGGTGGCGGCGACGATACCCCCGACGGGGCGCTCAAAAAACGAAAACAACCGCAAGAGCCAGTGGTTAACTACGTCAACGTAAATTCAGTCACCGAGTTCTCCAAAAAGATCGAGAAACTTGGCGGTAAAATCTGCATGGCAAAAACGGCCGTGCCGCAGATGGGCTATTTCGCCGTGTGCCAGGATACC
>JBGPNR010000114.1:0-6366 GCA_041487635.1 Candidatus Udaeobacter sp.
GAATGGTTGCAGTGAATCGCGCCATTCGACCTTATCGCGAAACTGCTCCAGCGTCCGCGATTGCCGCTCTTGCAAGACCGGAAATGGCTCGACTATTCGGTAGCGCAAAGCTGCGAAGAATTCTGGCGCGCGTTTTTGCGCAGATTCGAGAACGTCGCGCGCGAACTGCCCACCGTGCGCGCCCTGTTCGACAATCATAAAATTGTCGATCTTACCGAGTTGCTCCCAGATTTCGACAAACTGCGCGGTGAGGAGTTGGCCATACAGAGGGCCAACGCTCACATTGGTGAAGTAATCGCCGGTTCGTCCGATTGCGCAGCGCCCAGAGGAATAGTATCCGTGTTCGGGATGGTAGAGCGCCTGGTGCATGAAGCGCGCAAATGAAATCGGCCCTTGCTTGTCGATTTCAGCGCGAATGCATCGGATCAGGTCGGGATTGCCGAGTTTCATTCGTTAAATCGTTGAATCGTTAACTGAACGTCCTAAATTGCGCGACTGGGGTTGTTCCGCAATTTGAGCAAGTCGACCACATATCTGAGGCCGCCGCCGGGGTATCGCTTTCCGCCCCCCTGGTATTTGAGGCCGTGGTTTTATATTCCCGTGAGCATCGTTTTACTGCTGATCGTTGGTTCAACTGTGTTCATTTCCAGTCTTATCGCCGATCTTAAAGCGCAGGCGACAACGTTCGATTTAACCAAACTCGAACAAATGGAATCGGCCAGCGTCATTTTGGATCGGAACGGCAAAATCTTCGGCCAAATCTACGTAGAAAACCGACAGACGGTGCCGTACGAGCAGTTGCCTCCCGATCTCGTCAACGCGGTCGTCGCCGTAGAGGACGCGAAATTTTATCAGCATCACGGCTATGATTTGCTCGGCATCATCCGCGCGACGCTAAAGAATTTGACCGCGGGCCATGTGCGCCAGGGTGCAAGCACTATTACGCAGCAACTGGCGCGCAATAGTTTTTCGCTCAAAGAAAGAACGTTCCGGCGCAAATTGCTCGAGGTTTTTCTGGCGCGGCGAATCGAAGATCAGTTCGGGAAACAAAAAATCATGGAGCTATATCTGAACCGGATCTATTTCGGTGGTGGGCTGTACGGCGCCGAAGCAGCAGCGCGAGGGTACTTTGCCAAGTCCGCGCGAGAAATGTCGTTGGCGGAGTGCGCCACGCTCGCCGGTCTGATCAAGAGCCCAAACAGATTGTCGCCATGGACCGATCGCGCTAATTCACGCGAAGTGCGCGACTACGCGCTTGATCGGATGCGCGACCTCGGCTTTATCAGCCGCGAACGCTGCGCCGCTGCACGAGCAGAACAGATCGCCATCGGCAGCCGGCAAAACGCGCAGGGACAAACGTACGCGGTCGATTACATCCGGCAGCAGGTGATCGCGGCCGTAGGATGGGACCGCGCGATGAATGAAGGCTTTCGCATTCACACGACCATCGATGTCGATCTCCAGAAGGTAGCGGAGGATTCTGTCCGTGCTCATCTCGAATCGGTTG
This sequence comes from Candidatus Udaeobacter sp., assembly GCA_041487635.1. Classification (GTDB taxonomy): domain Bacteria; phylum Verrucomicrobiota; class Verrucomicrobiia; order Chthoniobacterales; family UBA10450; genus Udaeobacter. Next base: position 1,508 of record JBGPNR010000114.1, read on the forward strand.
AGCAGCGTCCTGAATATAATCACGAGACTTACTCCACTTACGCGGCTTCCTTTCGCAAGGCGAAGGCAAACGGTAAAATGTCTGATCAACCCGCGCCCGAATACTTGCAAGGCGCCGTCATTGGCCTCGACAACGCGAGTGGGGACATTCTCGTGCTGGTAGGCGGACGCGATTTCGAGCACAACCAGTACAACCGTGCGCTGCAAGCCCGCCGCCCCGCCGGAACTGCAATGTCGCCGTTTGTTTATGCGGCCGCTTTCGAGAAAGGAATGTACCCCGGATCGCTGGTTGAGGATTCGCCTCTGGATAATCGCGCGGTGATGATCGGTGGCACAACGGGAATTCTTGGCGAATGGGGTCCAGAAAGCGCTGACAATCGTTATGAAGGCGCGATGACAGCGAGGCAGGCACTGACCAAATCCAAAAATGGCGCAACGATCCGCCTGGGAATGGACGCGGGAGTCGACACAGTGTTGCAGCTTTGCTCCGCGGCGGGCGTCCGTTCGCCGCTTCGCCCCTACCCGGCCACATTTCTGGGCAGCAGCGAGATCACTCTGGCCGAGCTGGCACTTGCATACACGATTTTCCCAAACGGCGGCTGGCGCCCAAACACACCGCACATTTTGGATCGCATCGAAGAAAAGGACGGAACGCTCGTTTGGGATGGAAAGCAGCAGACCATCAGGAAAATCGTCACCAAACCTGAGACCGCGTTCGAAGTACATTCCTGTCTTGTAGACGCACTTCAATCAGGGACAGGAAAAGCTGCTTTTACGCAATTCGGTCTGAAGAAAATGCCCGCAGCAGGAAAGACCGGCACCGCTTACGATTTCACTGATGCGCTGTTTGCTGGATACGATTCGAATTTCACCTGCGCGGTTTGGGCAGGTTTCGACAAGCCGCAAAAGATTTACCGGGGCGCGTTCGGACGGGAACTCGCGTTGCCGATTTGGGTCGATATCATGAACGCAGCCGCCGAGAGTTATCCACCGCGAGAGATTAAACAGCCGGCAAATCTGAAGCAGATTGAGATTTGCTCGAGGTCCGGCTTGCTTGCGACCGACAAATGTTACGAGACTGTAAGCACGGCGGCGGGCGACAGCGTTCAGCGGCGCACGACCTACACGGAAATTGCAACACCATCGCAAGCGCCCACTGAACCTTGCAACGTCCATGGCGAACCGCGCGCACGCCTCGCTCGTGAATTTGGCTCCGACGACTTACCGCGGGCTGCGCTCGCTGTGGACCTGAGTCAGGTCACGCCGATTGTGATCAAAAGTTCTACATTGCTGGCTGACAAAGATCCGTACAATTCTCTTAAGCCGACGCTTAAGCCCGAGCCGGCACCGCAGCCGGCAACGGAAACAGCCGATGATCAGAAGACTGATGGGGCAAGCGTCGCGACTGAGGCAAAGACGGCGAGTAACACCGCAAACGGGAGCCGACCGAGCACTCAACCGTCAGAGTCCACTTCAGAGATTAGGAAAGCGATTCCGGTTGAACCGATCAGGAAAGCGATCCCGGTCGCGCCGGAGGAGGAGAAACCGGTGGAGATCCGGCGGGCGATGCCAGTCAAACCATCCGATCAAGAAGACGAGAATGAGACGCTTCTGAGATCAGCGGTACCGCCGCGCAATCTGGATGAATAACTGCTCAGGCCGCTGATCCGGTAAGCAATGTCGTCGCAAACTGCGCAGAATTTTCGCCTCACTGTTCTCAACCCGCGCGGTCGCGATCGCCAGCAGCAATTTCAGAATCTCCCCGGTCCAGGCGAGGGCGCGCATCCGCCGATCAATTTTCACGCTATTGCTGCGTGCACACGAGGAACTTTCCATTTCAATCTGCGTAGCGCTATCGCTGAGGACACACCGGTCCTCCTGCTTTTACGCAGCGATTTTCGCGCGTCAGAGCGCGCGTTGAGCGATCTAAAAAAGCAAGGCCGCATCGTCGCCATTTCGCTCAAGGAGACTGGTCTCCACCAGATTGCACAACAATTGTGTAACCGCGCTAAGTTAGCGCGCTTCATGAAAATTGTGGCAGAAGCCGATGGATGCATCGCCACGACACCGGAAGCCGCGGAAATTTATCAGCGCGTCCGCTTGAAACGCGATCGTGCGACAATTGCCTTCATCCCGACTCCCTATCCCGTCGAAGATCAGCGATGGAACTTTTTCCTGTCGCCAACCGAACAATCGGGAATTTTCGTTGGCACACGCGAATGGGACGTGCCATCGCGCAATCATCTCACGGCGCTTCTAGTGGCGCGCCAGCTCTGTGAAGCGACCGGCGAACCGGTCACAGTAGTTAACCTGGATGGATATAAGGGGCACCAATTGCTCGGCGACTTAAGATTTCCAGAGGGAAAACTCCGGTTGATCGAAAAATGGAAGTCATACCCGGATTATCTGCGCGATGTGGCGCGGCATAAAATCATTCTGCAACTCGACCGAAGCCATGTGCCGGGCCAAGTAGCGGGCGACGCTCTTCTCTGCCGAATCCCCTGCGTCGGCGGCGACGGTGCAATTGAAAGAATCGCCTTTGCAAAAACTTGCGGCGAAGGCAGGACAATTACCGAGATCGCTTCGATGTCACTCGACCTGTTGAAAAATGCCGATCTGCGCGCCACGATCGTAAGCGAATCTCAAGAGCGCGCACTGGAGCAGCTCTCATTTGAGGCGGTGCGTTCGCAGCTGGCAAAGTTTTTCGCGCAATTCGCTGAAGGGCAGCGCTAACCCAAAGACATCCCGGCGCCCCGGGCACATCATCCTGAAAAGGTAATTGCAAAGGCGCTCGTCAGACAAATCGGCTCACGCGACGAGATTCGCGATTTCGCCGTAAAGTTCGTAACCATCTGACCATAACGCACAGAGCTGCGTCGCAATAAAAGCCGTGATCGCAGCCCAAGGTTGACCAGGTTTGCTGTCGGATGCCGGTGCGACGGAGCGGTACGTTTCGAGGGCCACGACCGCAGCGGCCGTACGGTTTTCGACGTAGAGCTTGCCAAGAATATGTTCAACGTGCTTGCGGATGGTGGCGGTCTTTGCGCCGAGAATAACGCCGATATCGTGGTTACTTTTGCCCCGGGAAATCCAGAAGAGAACCTCGGCTTCGCGGGGCGTCAACTTGAGCGACGCGAAAACCTCGACGCTGCACCGATCGTACTCGGACACGGAATGCATCTCCTCTCTTGTTAACAGAAAACTTCGGCACGGGGCAACAGGATTCGTACGCCTTTCGGCGTATTTCTGAAAATCGCGAACGGGGCGAAGATCGGCGCATTATCAAAACGATCGTTCTCGAAACAAACAATGAAAGGAAAATCAAGCTCATGAAAACTCGCCTCAAGATATTCACAACGGTTCTGTCCGTACTTGCCTGCTGTGCGTTTTTGCCAACAATGCAAGCACAATTACCTCCTGAGATACCCGGGAACCCGGACGGATGCTATCCCGCGTTCACCACAGCAGAAGGGTGCAACGCCCTTCATCAGCTCTTCGGCGGCATAGGAAACTCAGCAGTTGGTTGGTATTCGCTCTTTTTAGCGGGTGACGCCAACTTCAACACCGGTCTTGGTGCTGGAACGCTGGCCCTCACCAGTACCGGCGCGGATTCAAATACCGCAGTTGGCACCGCAGCGATGATCCTCAACGTCTTCGGCAATAGGAACACGGCCGTTGGAACTAACGCGTTCGTCGGGGACCCGGACTTCGGGAACTCCGGCGACTTCAACGGTGCTGTGGGCGCCTTTGCGCTCTATAAGAACTTCGACGGGAGCTCTAACAACGCTTTTGGCGATAGCGCACTTTTTTCCAATATTCACGGCTTGGGAAACGTTGCCATCGGGGGTGACGCGCTCTTTAGTAATGATTCGAGCGGAAACGGCAGTGGGAACTTCAACACGGCAGTTGGACATTTTGCGCTCACCGATAACATTGATGCCTTTGGAAACACTGCCATTGGTGCTTTCGCGCTCCTGAATAATGACTCTACCGGAAGCGGCACTGCCAGATTCAACACGGCAGTTGGGGGTGCGGCGCTCTTCGATAACACTGATGGCGAATCAAACACCGCCGTTGGTTTTAACGCGCTCGAAAACAACCAAATCGGCAACGTGAACACGGCCGTAGGTGATGGCGCGCTCGCTCAAAATACCGCCGGCGGGAACACAGCAGTGGGTGCTAGCGCGCTCGGTAACAACGATACCGGCTCCGCCAACAACGCCTTCGGTTACCAGGCGCTCATTTTAAACGTCGATGGCGGCGGAAACGTGGCAATGGGTAATGCCGCGCTCTTTTCCAACGTTAGCGCCAATGACAACACTGCAGTTGGTCTTTTGGCGCTCGCGAATAATGACTCGAGCGCACTCGGCGGTGCCAACGACAACACGGCAGTTGGCGCTCTGGGGCTCTTTAATAACGTTGATGGTTTTGGAAACATAGCCGTGGGTTCTGGCGCGCTGTTTAGCAACGTCGCTGGCTCTTTCAACGTAGCGATGGGTGACGCAGCACTGAACAATGCCGACTCTGCTTTCAACACAGCCGTGGGTTTCAACGCAGGACAAGCCACGACCACTGGCGTCGATAACATTTACCTCGGTGATACCGCTGGCACGCTTGACCTCTCCGGTGCTCCCGTCCCCGCGGGCGAAAATTCCACGATACGTATCGGCAGTTTGTTTACGAACTCCCAATGCTTTATCGGTGGTATCGCCACGCACGCCCAGGTCTGGAACGGCGTCACCGTTTGTCAAGTTACTGTGAATGGATTCGGCCAGCTTGGCGTCGATTGTGTGAACCCGAACAACCCGGGTAGCACACCTCAGGGTACTAGCGCACCTGTGCCTCATAGCGCCATGCTGA
>JBGPNR010000115.1:0-6363 GCA_041487635.1 Candidatus Udaeobacter sp.
AATTAGACGCCAAACGATAAACAATCAAGACAAAATAAAACACAAATATTAACTAAACTTATACAAGGTCGTGATCGAAAAAGCGGGCGAAGTAATTCCCGCCGTGGTTGAAGTCGTCAAATCGAAGCGTCCCCGCGATGCAAAGCCGTTCGACTTTGCTGCACACGTCCATGGCAAGTGTCCCGTCTGCGGCAGTCTCATCCAGCGTGACCCCCAATTCGTCGCGTGGCGCTGTGAAAATCTTCAGTGCCCGGCACAGACGACCCGGCGCGTGGAATTTTTCGCGGCACGCGGCGCGCTGGACATCGAGAGTGTCGGTGGAATTGTGGCCGACAAACTCGTTGAGCGCGGCCTCGTGCGCGAGGCGCTCGATCTTTTCGAGTTAAAGACCGAACAGCTCGCCAAATTAAATTTGGGCACCGAAGAAGCGCCGCGACTTTTCGGCGAAAAGAACGCGACCAAGGCAATCAACGCGATCGAGCGCGCTCGGACTTTGTCGCTGTCGCGGTGGCTTTTTGCTCTGGCTATTCCCGACGTTGGAAAAACAACTGCAATGGAGCTGGCCCGATTTCATAACAGGATCGATCAGGTGGCGCATTCAGAATTGTTGCGTGGCGTGTTGGAGTATCACGAAAAGCGGGAGGGCGGAGAATCATCTAACGAGATCGCCGAACGATTAATCAAAGCCGGTTTTGCCAAACCGTCCCAGAGCAAGATGGGAAAGGGCGGCATTGTCACCGAAGTGGGGCCTGTAGTCGCAGAGAGCGTCCTCGACTTCTTCGCGTCGACGGGTGGCAAGAGAATTCTGCGCCGATTGAACGAGCTAGGAATTCACCCAAAGAGCGAAAAAGTTTCAGCAAAGAAAACAGCCGAATTGCCGATGGCCGGAAAAACATTCGTTTTGACCGGGGCGCTACCTTCAATGACGCGCGAAGAAGCCACCGAAAAAATCGAAGCGCTCGGCGGGCATGTCACCGGCAGTGTGAGCAAGAAAACGGATTACGTCCTCACAGGCTCCGAACCAGGCAGCAAACTCGACAAGGCGAAAGAACTCGGCATCCGGATTCTCGATGAAGCCGCGTTCAGAAAAATGCTCTGACGTTAGAAACGCTCGATTTATTACCGCAGATGCATTGCAGCGGAGACTATCAACTCAGTCCAGGAACTACTTCTTGCTACGGCGTGCGTGGGACCTCTGAGCCGAGCGAGAGCGGAATCGCCTGATTCAGCGAGGTGGCAGGAGAGGCAACCATTACTCCGGTTCGGCTGGCTGGATGAAGAGTAGCTTGGACATGGAAAATCATCCTTTGATCCCCCCGCATCACAGTGATTGGGACGGTGTCGCCCGCAGTGATGAAGAACGAAGCATCCAGCACATCTTCTGGTTGGGTCACTTTTTTTCGGCCAACTTGTAAAAGAATGTCTCCGGGTTTGATCCCGGAACGAGCGGCCGGCGTGTCCTCCATGATCTTGGTCATTTTCGCTCGGGAACCTTCTACCGGTTGAGCGGCCTCCGAAACATTGATCCCGACCCAGCCGTGTCTGGCCTCACCGAAACGAACAAAGTCGCTGCGGATTTTTTCCGCCGCTTCGATCGGCACCGCATAACACGCGGAGGTGTTCTCGAGTCTGCTGACCACGATGCCCACAACCTCGCCTTTCATGTTCAAGAGCGGCGCTCCGGCTTCCCCGCGTTGTGTCGGCAGGTTCACACGCAAGTGAGTGGTGGAAAAATAACGGCCAAGATATTTCTGATCGAACCCTGCAACCATCCCGCAGTTGGGAGTTTCGGGTAAATCTAAAGGATAACCGATCGCCACGACGGGGCTCGCGACTCCCAGTTCTTCAGATTTTCCAATCGACAGAGTCGGCGTGGCCGCATCTATTTTCAACATGGCTGTCCCGCTGCGGATGTCTGCCAAAAGCTGGCGCGCCGGATATTTTTTACCGCCGAATTCGATTGTGAAATTTCCTGCTTCGCCTCCCACCGTATATGCGGTGTAAAGCGTGCCTGTCGGGTCGATGAAAAATCCGGTGCCGCAAATTTCGCTGTGTTCATCGACGCCATGAATCTTCACCACCGCTTTGGCGGTGCGCTGGAAGATGTCTTTAAGCTGATGGCTGATTGCTGCAGTTGACTCCGCCTGCGCAACGGCACGCTCAAAGAGATCTCTCTGATCACTGGCTGGCGTAGCGGACTGCTCCTGCGCAAAGAGAAAACTCCCGCCTGAGAGGAAAATAAAAAGCGACGTCATTCCGAGCGAAGTCGAGGAATCCCGTCGCAGTATTCTTCGGTAAAATCGCGGGATCCTTCGACTCCGCTTCGCTCCGCTCTGGATGACAGGGAGACTAGAATCTGAAAGTGGGCTCATAACTCACGGGGACGCTATCGAGCACGTAACGCGGGGGTGCGGCTCGGTGAGTCTGGGCGCTTTCATGAAAACTACGAACCGGCTGCGTCCTGAGAATTTGCGTGGCGACCGGAGACGCAAGGTTCCATTCCCCTTCGGCACTCGCCGGCACCGATATGGCTGGCGGACTCTGGAGAGCGACGCGAGGTGTCTCGGGTTGCTGATAAATCTTTAATGAAATTACAGCGCCACAAACCAGGACGGCTGTGACGGCAGCAGGATATGAGGTCAAAGAACGAACATTTAGCTGCAACATGAAAGTGTGAGCACGTTCCAAGCAAATTCGCCAAAGCGGCTGGCGAAGCAATTCATCGCGCTGACGGCGATGAAATTCGTGCAAGAAATTCTCAAAATATCCAGGCGGCGGTTGCTCGTAGCGCTTCAAGCGAAGCAGCCTCGCGATTTCGCTATCGTTGAATTCGTCCATTTTTTAGAGCGGATTACGAAACAGGATTTTTTCGAAATTCATCCAAGTAATTTTGCAACTGCCGATTCGCGTAGAAGAGCCTGGAACGTACTGTTCCTTCCGAAACACGCAAGATTTTACTGATCTCCGCGTGGGGCATCCCTTGAATATGGAACATGGTCACCACGGCTCTGTGTTCATCAGACAATTTCATCATGGCCTCGTTCAATCTTCGCTGCAGCTCGGAGAGATCCGCTTCGCGCACCGGACTACTCGTCGCCGTCAGTTCCAGGAATTCCTTGTCGTTTTGAATGCTCGCGTCCACATCATCCAGACTCAATTGAAACCGGCGGCCGCGCTTCTTGAGAAAATTGAGCGACATATTTACCGCGATAGAATGAATCCAGGTGTAAAAGGACGATTTCCCGCGGAACCCGCGAATCGCTTTGTAGGCTTTGGCGAAAATGTCCTGCAAAAGGTCGTTCGTATCCTCATGATTCGAGGTCATGTTATAGACGAGCCCGTAGAGACGCGGCGTGTATTTGATGACTAGCTCGTCGAAAGCGCCCGCATCGCCTGCCTGCGTGCGCTTGACCAACTCCTGATCCGGATCGGTTCTTGGCTGGTCCATCGCGTAGCGCTTAGATTTAGCACGAGCTTCGAGACCGGACGACAACAAATCAGAGATCCGGCGAGCAGGCAATGCGACTGAGGAATTCATCTTTGGCAATAATGCTGCGATCGATCACCGGCGATCGCGGAGCCACATTAACCAGAGCAAGTTACCCAGCGCAGCGATAAATGCCGCTACGTAAGTGAGCGCGGCCGCGTTCAAAACGCTGTTCACACCGGCAGCTTCCTGTCCTGGCTGCACGATTCCCATTTCACGCAGAATAATTCTCGCGCGGCGTGAAGCATCGAATTCCACCGGTAACGTAATCAACTGGAAAACCACCAGGACCAAATAGCAGTAAATCCCAAGCGTAATCAAACCGGTGATCCTAAAGAAAATACCCCCGATAATGATGAACGGCAGCAGTTGCGACGCGATCATCGTCACGGGCACAACCGCCATTCGTGCTTTCAGCGGCGCGTATGCCCTGGCGTGCTGAATGGCGTGACCGGTCTCGTGCGCGGCAATGCCTAGCGCCGCTACCGAAGGCGTGTGATAAACATTGCTCGACAGGTGCAGTTTCTTGTCCCTTGGATCATAATGGTCCCCAAGAAAATCGTTCGTCTCGACAACTTCCACATCGGGTATTTGTGCCGCCCGCAGAATTTCCTGCGCGCACTCCGCGCCGGTGATGTTCGAGCTCGCCCGCACCTCGCCCCATTTTCGTAACGCGCTGGTCACCCGAATCTGCGCCCAAATTCCCAGGATCAATGGCACGCCGATGTAGAGCAGCCAGTGAGATCCAAGACCGAAGCCGGATGGGTAAAACATGTCGATTTTAATTTAACGCGGCAAAGCGAATTGTCACTTTGCCGCAGGGTTATTAGACGCCGAGAGACGCTGCGCGTTCATTTGCAGCAAGGAGCGGCGGCTTCCCAGCCGCCGACTAAATACGGCGGTCGCCCAGACCGCCGCTCCTTGAAATCCGATCAAATTTCCAACTGTTTAGGAAACCGCGACAGAATTCTGCAACCGGTTTTCGTAACCAAAACAACATCTTCCAAGCGCACTCCACCGAGTCCGGGATAATAAAGCCCCGGCTCGACCGTGAGCACTTGGCGATCTTTCAGCGTCACTTTCTGTAAACGCGGATGCTCATGAATCTCCAGACCCAGACCGTGCCCGGTACCGTGAAAGAACCCCACTCGTCTGCCCTTACGAATCTCCGTCCGGAACCCGCGGCTGGCGAAAAATTCCTGGATCGCCTTGTGGATCGTCATCCCGTCCACGCCGGCTCTGATTTTCTTTAAGGCGAGGGCTTGTCCAGCTTTCACCGTTGCCCAAAGTTTTCGTTGTGCGTCGCTGGCGCGCCCGCGAAGCACGGTGCGTGTCATATCGCCAAAATATCCGGTCTTCGCGTCACGCGGGAAGACATCCAGAATAATCAACGAATCCGCGTAGAGCGGCCCGAAGCCGCGCTCATGTGGATCGCACGCCTGATCGCCACCGGCGACAATTGTGCCATTGGGAATGCCGCCCGCGCGTAAAATCGCGGAATCAATTTCGGCCCGGAGCATTTCGGAAGTCAGCGTTTTGCCGTTCCAGCGTAATCGCTTTCCGGAGGCAGGTTTGGATTGCTTCAACACTTCGATCGCGCGTTTGAGCCCTTTTTCCGTGATCCGCAAGGCATGTCCCATCATTTCGACTTCCTTGTCAGATTTAGCTTCACGCTCCGGCCAGAAGATTCCGTTCGTTGAGCGAACATGGATTTTGTTCGCTGCAAGTTCCTCCGCGTAGCGAAGTGGGAAATTTGCGGGAACAATTGCGGATCTCACGCCGCGTTTCTTGAGAAAACGGGCGAGAACTTTTTCATAAGCCGGCGCCTTTTTTGATTTTCCCTGCACTTCGGTCTCAACCTCGCTGAACATGACGAACTCATCTGCGTCGGCCTGTTTGCGGCCTCGATCGATTTCCAAATCGCTCAAGACCAGCGTGCGCTTGCCGCGGCGTTGGAGAAAAATGAATGGATCAGGTGCCCAAAACTTGGTCGCGTAGAGCATGTCGGGGTCGGTTTCGCTGGCGGCGACGATAAGGCGCGCAGTATTATTTTTTTCTTTGCTCATGGTGGCCTGTATTTTCCTCGGCAACGTCGCTGGAGCAACTTTTCATTAACACCCTGCTTAGCTGGGTGCCAGGCGCGAAGTAGGTTCCCAAACTGCTTTAGCGGTTCCCCGAATGGAGGCAAACCGCTCAAGCGGTTTCCAAGCTCGCTACAGCGATGCCACCGCGCTAAAGCACGGTGTCAATAAAAGATCCGAATTAGGTTCTTCGCACTACTTCCAATTGCTTTCGCAAAATCCAATGCAGCCCAACAAGCAATCCAAGAGTGGATACAACCAGAACCACTGTGTTAAATGTAAACACGCCAATTTTGAATCCGAAATAACGTTTCTGCAGGCCGAAGAACACGTTGGGTTTTTTGCCGCGGCGATAGTCGTTCTGTTCCATCTCAGCCTTTGAGATCAGGTCGGACACTTTCTGGTTCACATAGATTTGCTCGGCCGTGACCGGGCCGTTCGCGTCCTTGAGGAGCGACCGATCGAATCTCTGTTTCCCGGCGATGACTGGGTCGACCAGCTTTAGATAACGATCGATCTCCTTCGCGGAATGCGCTTCGAGGCCGGAGAGCAATGCCAGGACGTCCTTTAATTCATTGAGATGTTCGCGTTGCGCTGCCGTGTTCGCTTTGGGCGCGAGGTTTTGAATTTCATCATTAGTGCGATCTTGCCGCCGCGTGAGCGGATTGAGTTTGGCCTGGGCGACAACCATCTCTTCGTACGACCAGCGCATGGCGATGAACTGGCAGACCAATGGTACCTGCAGTTTGCTCTCGGTTTTCAGTGTCTTGTCCGTGCTCGGATGTTCGGAAATCC